>CALZJC010000312.1 GCA_945787525.1 Thermoanaerobaculia bacterium
GACGTCGCCCTCCTGACGCGGGTGCCCGGCATCGGAAAGAAGACCGCCGAGCGCATGGTGGTGGAGCTCCGGGACAAGGTCGTCGAGCTGGCCGCCGAGCTGCCGGTGCGACCGGCCGCCGCTCAGGACGAAGACCTGGTCCTCGCCCTGGTCAATCTGGGCTACCGCCGCAAAGACGCCGAGATGGCCACCGCTGCGGCCCGCGACGACAACCCGGAAGCCGCCTTCCACGAGCTGCTGCGGGCCAGCCTGAAGCGCCTGTCGCGAGCCTGAGACGGGCGCCGGTCTCAGAGAGACCAACCGGCAATACGAGTCAGAAGGCGAGGTCTGGTGCCCCCAGGACTTGGCCGCCTTTGGCGCCGGTGTTCCGTCAACGAGTTGGGCCGGCCGGCAAGAGGAGTCGAGGGGTGAGTCCTCCAGGGGGCGGCTCGAGCAGTTCCGAATGTGGGGAGGTAGCTCTCGCCTCCTTCGCCGGCGCTCGGTACTACGGTGTCCTTTGACGGCGCTTGCCAAGCGCGCCGGCTACGATGCCCCTGGGTGGACCCACCCCTCGACTCCTCATGCCGGCCTCCAGTGGGGTGACACGGTCAGCGTTGTGAGGGCCACCGTTCTTGCCGGGCTGGCGGACCGCTGTCTCGTTGCCGATGCCTCTGCCGTCTCCTCCCCCTGTGTGGGCGCGACAACCCAACATCGCGGTCGACCATCGTGTCGAAGTCCCGAGGGCTGAGCACCCGTCCTTCTGGGGTCGAGAGAAGACGCTCGCCGACCAGGGGGAGAGGACGGCAGAATCGCCGGTGACGAAACGCTGAACCACTTTCCTCAACACGACCGAGGAGCTTCGAAGTGGCGGTCGAGTAGCCACCAACGGAGGCCGGCGTCAGAGGGGTGGGGTAGGTTCTTCCGTAGGCATCGCGACGAACGCATGGCACGCAAGCTAGGACTCCACCGCCGAGCCGGCGTGAGGAGTGCTGAGGCGAGGGCCGACCTCCCAAACTAGGAACAGCCCGAGCCGTCCGGAGGAAAACCTACCCCACACCTCCGAGCTGGCCGGCCCCTGCGCGTCTACGGCCCCGCCTGGCCGACAGGCAGAGCCGACGACCCTTGCGCCGACGATGGGTCCCTTTCCTCTATCTCGGTGGAGAGCAACCGCCACCGTTACAATGCCCGCGTGACCACCCCACCCCAGCTCCTCTCCGGCGCCCCGGACCCCGAAGAGCTCAACGTCGAGCAGTCGCTCCGGCCGCGGCGGCTGCAGGAGTTCATCGGCCAGGAGCGGGTCGTCGACAAGCTCAAGGTCTTTCTGCAGGCGGCGCGCGAGCGGCGCGAGGCGCTCGATCACGTGCTGCTGTTCGGGCCCCCCGGACTGGGCAAGACGACGCTGGCCAACATCATCGCCCACGAGATGGACTGCACCCTGCGTACCACCTCGGGCCCGGTGCTCGAGCGGCCCGGCGACCTGGCCGCCATCCTCACCAATCTGGAGCCCGGCCAGGTGCTGTTCATCGACGAGATCCACCGCCTGGGACCGACGGTAGAGGAGATCCTCTACCCGGCCCTCGAGGACTTCTCGCTGGATCTGGTCATCGGCCAGGGGCCGGCGGCGCGGATGATGAAGATCGACCTGCCGCGCTTCACCCTGGTCGGCGCCACGACCCGGGCGGGACTGATCACCGGGCCGTTGCGCGGCCGCTTCGGCATCGTGCACCGGCTGGACTTCTACGGACCCGAGGCCCTCGCCGAGATCGTCATCCGCTCGGCCGGGTTGCTGGAGATCGGCGTCGACGAGCGTGGCGCGGCGACCATCGCGCGGCGCAGCCGCGGCACGCCACGGGTCGCCAACCGCCTGTTGAGAAGGGTACGTGACTGGGCTCAGGTGCACGGCGACGGCGCCATCGACGGCGACTCGGCCGAAAAGGCGTTGGAGATGCTCGAAGTGGACGAGCTCGGCCTGGACGAGCTGGATCGCCGCATCCTGCAGAACCTGATCGAGCACTATCAGGGCGGTCCGGCAGGACTGGCGGCGATCGCCGCCACGGTGGGCGAGGACAAGGGAACGCTGGAAGATCTCTACGAGCCATTCCTCATCCAGCAGGGCTTCCTGCAGCGCACCCAGCGCGGCCGTGTGGCCACTCGCCGCGCCTACGAGCACCTCGGCCTGACGCCGCCGACCGGCGCCAACCAGAGCCTCTTCTGATCCCGGTCAGGCTAGCCCGACCTGCTCACCAATCGTCTACGAAACGCCGTATCTACCTGAATCTGCAGCGTTACGCTCCGGTCCCGCGGACGATGCGCTCGAGGCAGGCGACGTAGTTGACCGGTGCGTGGTCGCACAGGTTGCCCGGCGGATCGAACCAGCGGCGGTCTCCCGGCAGCGGCGGGACCCGGTTGCGGCGCGATGGGCCCGCGGACTCACCGATCGAGATGGCGCGCAGCTCGCCCGCGTGTCGGTAGCGCGGCCGCCCCAGGTTGGGCGGCGACTTCGGCACCGTGTCCCGACGGTTGACCACCCGGTAGGCGGCGACGTCAGCGAGCGTCTCGCCGAACTTCGCGTCCCCGACCCGCGGCGCGCCGAAGGTGTAGACCGCCAGCGGCGGTCGGCGGCTGGCGGCAAGCATCGCCAGCGCGCCCCCGAGGCTGTGTCCGGTGTAGAAGATCGGCTTCGTGAGCCTGTCCAGCGCCGTCTCCAGCTCGGGCCAGACATCCTCCAGGGCGGTCCTGAACCCGGTGTGCACCACACCTCCCGGCGACCAGTCCGCCAGCGCGGTCTTCAGGTTCGTGCGCCAGTCCACCGGCCCGTCGGTGCCGCGGAAGACCAGCGCCGCAATCGGCGACGCCGCCTCGCCGCGGGGCTCGACAATGGCGCAATGGGTGCTGCGCCGGTGCAGGAAACGGCTCTCCCTGAGGCCCACGCCGGCCAGGATCCGATCCCGGCTCTGCGCTCCCGCCGCCGCGCTGTCGCGATAGATCAGCCGCGACAGCTCGGCCAGCCACCAGGCATTCGTGGCTCTGAACTCGCGCACCGCCTCGGGAGCACCGTCGGGCGGCGGACTGAAGAACTCCGCCGCCAGCCCGGGGTTGAACACGGCTCGCCAGCTGTTGTCGAACTCCATCCGTGCGATGGTATCCGGCCGCGACGGCGCGGCGTTCAAGAGCCCCGGCGGGCGCCGATCCGGACCGTCCCGGTATCGCCGTCGATGGTGATCGTGGCTCCGTCCGGAATCCTGCGCGTCGCCCCGCGCACGCCCACGACGGCGGGAATCCCCAGCTCCCGGGCGACGATCGAGCAGTGATTCAGCAGCCCGCCCTCCTCGACCACCACTCCGTGCACGACGCTCAGGACCGGCGTCCAACCAGGGTCCGTGTTGGCCGCCACCAGGACGTCGCCTTCGGTCAGCTCGGCGGTGGTCGGATCGCGCACGATGCGGGCGCGGCCGCTCTTGCGGCCCGGGCTGGTACCGGTACCCATCAGCAGGTCGCCGCTGTCGCTCGGCTCGTCCACCGGTCGACCGTCGACGACGAAGCTGGCGGCCTCGGTGTGTGCCGCCAGCCGGCGCCGGCGCTCGCCAGCCAGGCGGCGCGCCACGTCGGTGTCGAGGCGAGCGGCGACCAGATCTTCGAGCTCGCCGTCGGCGAGAAACAGCACATCGTCGCCCAGGCCGGTCTTCTCCCCCAGATCGAGCAGCGAGCGCCGGATCAGATAGAGGATCTTGTCGAGGAAGAAGCGCAGGTCCTCGCGCAAATCCAGGTAGCGCCGGGCGAAGCGCTGGATGGCACGCAGCAGCCACCGCCCCGGGGGGCGCACCCGTCGCGGGACCGTTCCGACCGCGGCGCTCTCTTTGGCGGGCGCCCCGGCCGACGCCGGCTGACGCACCAGGGTCTTCACCATGCCGAGCACTTCGTCCGGCGCTTCCGCCCAGCGGCGGTAGGTGAGCGACCGGTGACGGGCACGGCAGCCGTAGCGTCCGAGGAAAGATTCGAGCTCGCTCCGCACCGGCGGTCCCAGCGTCTCGGGCCCGATCGCCTCGTCGCTCTCCAGCCGCGCGACCAGCGCCGCGTCCTCGCCGATCAGCGAGGCAATGCGGCGAAACTCCTGCTCGATGTCGCTGGTGACGTTGTTCATGCCGCCACTTATCAGACGCAGAAACTCTCCGTGGCTCAGCCCATAGCGCCCGGTGGCCAGCCAGCGCAGGGCGACAGTGAAGACATTGGCGTAGGAGTAGGGCCACTGGTTCCTGACCTGTAGCCGGGCCAGGGTCTCGCTGGCGCCGCGCACCTTGGCGAGGGCTCCGGCGGCGTCCGCCGGAGTGACGGCCTCGATCGCATCGAGCTGCCTGCCAAGACGGACGAGTCCCCGCCGCGACAGCCACTCGCAGAGCAACGGGTTGGATTGGGGAAAGAGCACGCCCTGGATCAGGGCGCGCAGGCCGACCGACAGGAGCTTGGCGGGCCGCGGCGGCGGCACCGCGTCGATGTCCGTGCCGGGCGGCAGGAGGTCCACCAGGTCGGGGATCCGCAGCCCGCGCGGCACTATGGCCAGCACCTTCTCCAGGTTGGCGCAGTTGACGTACAAGAAACCGTGCATGATGCCGAGCACCGGCTGCTCGACCGGAATGCCGACAAACCTCGCCGTGCTCGAGGAGTCCCAGCGCGGCGCAGTGCGCAGCATGTGGTCGGCGAGATAGGGCGTCAGCTGGTCGGCCCACAGATCGACGGCGATGCGCCGGGTCCAGGCGCCGCTGGCGAGCTCCTCGGGATCCTCGGCGTCGGCGGCCCACTCCACGTCCTGCGGTCCGCCGAACGCCGCGGCCACCTGGCGCGCCAGCGTCGCCACCTGCCGCCACTGCTCTTCGGTCAGGGGCGACGGGCCGTCCTCCTTACCGGCCGGCACCTCCGTGCGCAAGACGCCGGCGCGGTCGACGTAGGCCCGCCACGGCGTGACGTGGCCCGAGACCAGTTGGTCGCCCAGCCCCGCCACCGCTTCGACGACCGCCTCGCCACTGGCAGGTGAGACGGGGTCGACGCTGAACGCCACGCCGGCGGCGGTCGCCACCACCATGCGCTGCACGATCACCGCCATGCCGGGGGTCTCGCCCGCCAGACCGGCCTGCTCGAGGTAGCTGGTGGCGACGTCGCCGGCGGCGCTCTTCCACGAGTCCTCGATCCGCGCCAGCACCTCCGATTCGCCGCTGACGTCGAGAAAGGTCTCGTAGACACCGGCAAAGCTGCGGCCGGCCAGATCCTCGAGCGTCGCCGACGAGCGCACCGAGACGCCCCGGTCGAGATCGATCTCGGCCGCAACCGTCCGCAGCTCCTCGAGCAGCTCCGCCGGTGCGGCGCCGGCGGACTGGGCCGAAGTGCTCACGGCGACCGCCGGTGGCACCGGGAAGCCGGCCCGCGCCGCCCGTGCCAGGCCGGCGAACTTGGGTCCCACCAGCTCCGGGTCGAGGGCCGCGTCGTCGACGAAGCGAACGAGGTATCTCATCGCCTCCTTACCCGGGCGCGTCATAGCTCGGGTCGCCGACCCGGCTCCTCACGGCCTCGATCAGCTGGTTCAGAGACCGCCGGGTCGCCTTGTTCTTGAAGTAGGTCGGAATACTGCCACCGGGATCGGTGTACACCTGGTACTCGACCAGCGCCATTCCACCGCAGGGAAACACCCGCCAGGCGCCGCGACTCTCCTCGATGTTCCCGAAGCCTTTGACGTGGGTCCAGGCCGATTGCCAGAGCGGCGGTTCGCCGCCGGCATCGGCCTCGTTGACGAGCTTGATCTTGTACTCCCGGTTACTGACCGGCCACGGCAGGTCGAGGCTTTGCAGGTTGACCAGCGAGCCGTCCGCCAGGGTCTCGACCGTCGACAGCTCGACAAAGGGCATGAACTCGGCGAAACGGGCGTTGTCGGTGACTACCCTGAAGACCCGTTCCGGCGGTGCCTCGACGAGCCCCACCGCCATGCCTTCCTTGACCGGGCTGCCCTCGATCTCGGTCAACCAGTCCACGACCGCCATACCCTCGATCCGCTCCCACTGCTCCGTGGTGGGTTGTCGCCGCAGTTGTGGGCCGAGCTGACGGCAATCGGCGTGGGCGGCACTCGACAGGACCGGCAGCTGCGCCAGGGCCAGCCATACGAGCGCGCGCACGATCGCGTATCTTTCGAATCTGCCAATCAACAGGCGTGCTCCTCTCGCTACCGGGCGCCAACGCGACCGGCGCGCAAAGGGTATCCCGTCCAGGCGTGCGGCCGCAGCCCAGCTGGCGGCCGCCAGCCGACGAACCGCCGATCCGCGTTACTATGCAGCAACCCGAAAGCCCGCAACCGTAGCAACATGGTGGCCGAGAAGACGCCGACCCTCCCGCGCCCGCACTCGCCGGCGCGCACCCCAGCGCGAGTCGCTCTCGTCATCCTGCTGCTCGTTGGGCTGCTCGGCACGGCCCACACCTTGTGGCTGATGGGTCCGCTGAACAGCGGGCTGAAGAAGGCCCTCACCGAAGACCGCGGGCGGGCGATCACGCCCCACGGCATCGTCGATTGGGAGTTTGCCTTCAACCGGCGCAATGCCGAGAAGATCGTCACCGCCTGGCAGGCCCAGAAGAACGATGAGGGCCAGACCCTGCTGACGGGGGCCGAGCTGAGCTTGCAGCTGGATCGCCGGCTCATCGCCTCTTACTTCCTCGCTGTGACGGCGCTCTGTCTGCTGGTCGCCGGTGCGTTTTCCGGCCATCGGCGCAAGGTCTGGTATCGCGTCTCTGCGCTGCCGGCGCTGGCGGCGTTGTTTGACGTAGCCGAGAACCTGTTGCTGGCCAGACAGCTCGGCGGCTCGTACGAGCAGGCCCTCTGGGCGTCCCTCGCCGCCACTGCCAAGTTCACGCTCCTGGCTGCGACGGCGATCGCCCTGATCGTCGTCGGCATCGCCTGGCTTGGCAAGCGTCTCAGCGCTCCGAGCACCCGGACCGCGATCTCTCTTGACAAGGTTGTCGAGGCGGAGCGACGCTATCTGGAGAAGCGGCGAGAGAACGCGGGTCTTCCGGCGCGAGAGCACCAGCTGGGTCTGGCCCTCTCGGGCGGTGGGATTCGCTCCGCCACTCTCAACCTGGGTGTGCTGCAGGCGCTGGCCAGGCGGCGGATCCTGCCCCGGTTCGACTACCTGAGCACCGTATCCGGCGGTGGCTACATCGGCGCCTGCCTCTCCTCGCTGCTGTCGATCAACCGTTCGCGTATCTCCGGCTCGCCCGAGGGCGGCGAGGGCCAGTACGTCTTCTCAGGGAACGTCGACGAGAAAGACGGGGCCTGGTTCACCACCGATCACGGTCGCTTTCCGTTCAACGAGGCCAACGAGAAGACGATGCGCCAATCCGGGCGCGGCTTCGGCGGCAGAGCCCAGATGCGACACCTGCGCGCAGCGGCGAGTTCCTGGGTCGGCCGCAGCCAGTTGTTCAGCATCGAAATGGCGCGGGCCGTCGGTGGTGTGCTGATGGGGGTCGTTTTCCAC
>CALZJC010000313.1 GCA_945787525.1 Thermoanaerobaculia bacterium
TCCTCGAAGGCTTCTGAGGCGACAGCTGCGTTGGCCCCGGCCGGCTCGGAGCCGCGGGACTGGCCTTCTGATCGGTCAGGCTAGGAAGCGAGTTTGCCGACCGCCAGGACGAGGCGGGACTTGGTGCGTGCCGCGGCGTTGTGGTGGATGGCGCCCTTCTGGGCCGTGGAGTCGACCAGACGCAGGGCCTCGGGCAGCAGGCTCTGGGCGGTCTTGGCGTCACCCGACTCGATCGCCTGGCGCAGAGTCTTGATGGCGGTCCGCATGCGGGACCGCTGCGACCGGTTGCGAATCCGGCGGCCGATCGACTGACGGTTTCTCTTGATCGCGGAGGGATTGTTGGCCATGATGCTGGTTCTTCTTGCAGGAAGGCGCGCCACACCATGCGGCGCGCCGAGTGGCAATGCTAGCGGTCGCGGTCAGCCGACGTCAACCCCGACTTCGCGCAGGCGCTGGCGTGCCAGGTTCGCCTCGTCGGTGCCGGGGTATTGACGCAAGACGTGCTGCAGCTGCACCACGCCCTGCTCGCGCTGGTTCAGCTCGAGATAGGCGTAGCCCTTCTTGAGCAGGGCGCTGGCCAGCTTGTCGCTGCGCGGATAGCGGTTCACCATGTTGTCGAACTCGCCGATCGCCTGCCGATACCGCCCCTGACTGAAGTAGCACTCGCCGATCCAATAGGCCGCGTTGTCCGACTGCTCGGTATCCGGATAGGCGCGCAGATACTCGCCGAAACCGCGGACCGCCAGATCGTAGTTGCCGCGCAGATAGTCGTTGTAGGCCGACTGGTACAACGCCTGCGGATCGGCGGCCTGCAGAAGCCCGGTGCCACCGCCGGCCGAAGGAGCCGAGTCCAGCCCGCTGCCGCCCAGCAGGGACCGCACCGAGTTGAGCTCCTGGTTGGTGGCGGCGATCTGCTGTGAGAGCTGCGACAGCCGGAAGTTGGTGTCCTCGAGATTCGCCTGCAGCTGGTCGATCTGGGTCGACAGGTCGCGCAGCGCCACCTGTACGTCGGCCTCCGACTTGATCAGCGCCTGGGTCTGACTGGCGATCTGGCTCTGCAGCTGCTCGACCTCCTGCTTGCTGGAGCTCTGCTGCTGCAGCGTGAGCACCTGCAGCTGGATGTCGCTCAGCTGGCTCTGGATCGCCGCGATGTCCTCACCGCTGACGCAGGCGCCGGCCAGAACGGCCAGCGCCGCGCTGGCGGCGAGGACAAGGAAGCGACGCACCTCTTACTTGCCGGTGACGATAAAGCGGGCCCGGCGATTGCGCTGCCAGCAGGACTCGCCGGACTGGGTGCAGACCGGGCGCTCCTCGCCGTAGCTGATGGTGCGCATCCCGTTGGCGACGCCGAGTGACTGGAGGTACCCCACGGCGGCGCTGGAGCGGCCCTGGCCCAGAGTGATGTTGTACTCGTTGGTGCCGCGCTCGTCACAGTGCCCCTCGACCGTGAACCGGAAGTTGGGGTGCTGTCGAATGAACTGGGCGTTCTTGGCCAGCTGCTCGCGGGCGTCGGGGCGCAGATCGAACTTGTCGAAGTCGTAGTAGACGTCGCCCACCAGGCCCTGCTCGACGATCATCCGGTTGATCTCTTCGATCTCCCCGCTCCAGGGGTCCGGCGTCTCGTCCACGACCGGCGGCGGCGGCGCGACCTCCTGCGGCGGCGGCACGGTGACTGGCGGCGGCGGTGGCGGCGGTACCGGCTCCGGCGCCTTTTTTGGACAGCCCATGATCACTAGCGACAGACCTACCAGGCCGATCGCCGACAGCATCCGAGTGCGGCTCATAACCCTCTCTCCTTCGATCGCGGAATTGACAAGCGCGTAAAAGCCCAAGCTTTCACGAAGAAAGCCCTGAAAGCGGGCGTACTGTAGCAGATGGTCGCAGCGGGGACAACCGTTTTCGGCCGCTTCGGGCTCAGCGGTTGGCTGACGTCTCACGGTCGACGGCGCGACCAGGCAGGCGAGTAGTTGTTGCCCTCGCTGGTGAGCTGCTTGAGGTTGGCGCCATCGACGTCGACCACGTAGATCTGGGTCTCCCGTCGCCGGCTGTAGCTGCGGCTCGAGGCGAAGGCGATCTTCCGGCCGTCGGGGGAGTAGGCCGGTGACTCGTCGCTGCTGCGCCCGCCGGTTACCAGCGAGGTCTCCAGGGTGACCAGATCGGTGATGGCGATGTTGAACGTACCGTTGCGGCGGCTGGCGTAGACCAGACGGGTGCCGTCCGGGCTCCAGGCGGCGCCGTCGTTGTAGCTGCCCACGGTCGAGATGCGGCGCAGGTTGGCGCCCTCGGAGTCCATGACGTAGATCTGGGGACTGCCCGAGCGACTGGACGTGAAGGCGATCTCGCGTCCGCTGGGGCTCCAGGCCGGGCTGGTGTCGATGCCCGGCGAGTAGGTGAGCTGGCGCAGGGCGCCGCCGCCGAGGTCGCCGGCGTAGATCTCGGCGCTGCCGCCGGTGGATCGGGTGATGACGAAGCGGCGCCCGTCCGGCGCGAAGCTGGGCGAGCTGTTGAGCGTGCCGTCGGTGACCAGGGCCCGCTTCTCGCCGTTGCTCTGGAAGTCCGCTACGAAGATCCCCGGCGAGCCGCGAACGTAGGTCACGTAGGCCAGCAGTTGACCGTCCGGGCTCCAGTCGGGGGCCAGCGAGAGCGAGCGATGGGCGGTGATCGGGCGTTGGTTCCACCCGTCATAGTCCATCAGGTAGATCTCCTTCTCTTCGTAGGGCGCCTGGCGATCGGAGACGAAGGCGATGGTCGACAGTGCGATGCCGGGCCGCTGCGAGAAGTACTGCACGACCTCGTCGGCCAGGGTGTGGGCGATCCGCCGGGCGAGCGGAAACTCACCCCGGTAGCGCTTGCCGAGTACCGTCTGGCCGCTCTCCAGGTCCACCACGCGCCCTTCGAGCACCAGCCGGCCGGCCTCTTCCTGCAGGTCCATGTGCAGCACGACCTCGTTGCCCAGCGAGCGGTAGAGCTCCCGGTCGCGGGCGTCATCGCCGGTCAACTGGAGCGCCGCCAGCTCGCTGGCGCCCTGGATGACGAAGATCCGGCTGCTGTCGAGGTCGGCACGAACCGTGCCCTCGATCTCGCGCACGGCGGTGGCGCCTTCGGTGCTGGCGGTGCCGCCGAATCCCGCGGTGGGGATGGCCAGGCGCACCAACGGCCGCTGCCCACCGCTCAGGGTGAGCACGATATCGGGCCGCGAGTCGTCCGGAATCTGAGGATCGGCGGCCGCCCGTTGCTGCGTTGCCAGGGTGATCGGAAGACACGCCAGAACGGTGACGAAGAAGGCTGTTCGAGGCCTCGAGAGCATCTGGTTCACTCCACTATCGAAGGATCAGTTTGACCGCCAGCGAGCCTTGAGGGTAGCTGACCGGGAGGCGCGGAAACGGCGCCGCTTGCTGGACGGCCCGCAGCCCGGCCAGGTCGAACACGTTGAAGCCGGAGGATTCGACCACCCGCAGATCCGAGATCTGGCCGTCCCGGCGGATGCGGAAGAAGACCGCCGCCTGGACGTCGGCTCCCAGGGCCGGCCGGGACCACTGCGAGTGGATCATCGACAGCATCTGGTCGACGTAGTAGCCGTAGGTGAAGTTCTGATCCTCGAAGCTGACGGCGGGGCCGCCAAAGGGCGAGGTGCCGGTGCTGCTGCCGGTGGGCGAGCCCTGGCGGCGCCCCAGCTCGCCGCCCGCCTGCCGCGACGGCGTCGGTGGCTCGGCGCGCGGCCGGCGGCGTTGCGGCTCGGGGGAGGGGAGCGCCGGCTCCGGTTCCGGCTCTGGCTTCTCGGATTCGGGTTCGGCCGGTGCGGGTGTCTCCGGCTGGGGCTCGGGCTGGGGCGGCGCCGGCTGCGAGCGACGCGGCGCGGGCGTCGGCTCGCTCACGCCCAGCGCCTGGGCGGGCACTATGTAGACCGGCACGAATTCGGGGATCTCGTCGGAGTCCTGAGCCGCGAGCAGAGGCGCCACCGCACAGGCCGCGACGATCAGGACGTGCACCAGCAGCGAGCCGCCGAGGCTGGCGCGGGTGTCCTCCCTGACCAGCCGCGAGCGCTGCGCGAGCACTGCGTCCACCGCCAATCGCATCGCCGCCAGCTCCTCCTCAGGAGCGCCGTCGCGGCGGCTCGGTCACCATGCCGATCCGGGTGATGCCGCCGCGGTGCAGGATGTCCAGGACTTCGATGACCTTGCCGTAGGCCAGCTCGCGGTCTCCCTTGAGAAAGACCGCCTTGTCCTGGCGGGACTCGAGCAGCGGCAGCAACCGTTCGACCAGCTGACTGGGGTGTACCGGATCGGACTGTACGTAGACCAAGCCGTCGAGATTGATCGACAGCACCAGCGGGTCGTCGACTCGCATGGGCAGGCTCTCGGCGTCGGCTTGGGGCAGGGCCACTTCGATCCCCTGGTGCAACATCGGTGCCGTGATCATGAAGATGATCAGCAGCACCAGCATCACGTCGACCAGCGGCGTGACGTTGATCTCGGCGAGTACCGGATCGTCCTGCTCGTGAGATGGACCGGCAAACGCCGCCATGGCTGAACCTCCTGTGGGGGTGGAGAAGGGCTGCTAGGTGAAGTTGCGCTCCGCCAGATTGACCATCTCCAGGACGAAGTCCTCCATCTCGGCACGGAACGCGCGCACCCGGTTGGAGAAGTAGTTGTAGCCCATCAGCGCCGGGATCGCCGCGCCGAGGCCCAGCGCGGTGTTGATCAACGCCTCGGCGATACCCGGCGCCACCGCCACGAGAGAGGT
>CALZJC010000314.1 GCA_945787525.1 Thermoanaerobaculia bacterium
CCCTGCTGCCGATCGAGCCGCAGCCCGGCGAGACGGGTACGCTGCAGGAGGTCCTCGTCGAGGACGTGCCCCGCTTCGGCTACCGCGGCCTGCATCTCGACGTCTCGCGCAACTTCCACTCGCGAGAGACGGTCGAGAAGCTCCTGGACCTGGCCGCCTTCTACAAGCTGAACCGATTCCACTTCCACCTGACCGACGACGAGGGCTGGCGGCTGCCCGTGGCGGCGCTGCCGGAGCTGACCGAGGTCGGCGGCCGCCGCGGCCACACGCTTGATGAAAGCGACCGGCTACTGCCCTCGTTCGGTTCCGGCCCGGACCCCGACCCGGCGGTCTCCCACGGCAGCGGCGCCTACACGCGCGACGAGATCGTCGCCATCCTCCGCCACGCCACCGCGCTCCACCTCCGGGTCATCCCCGAGGTCGACGTACCGGGACACGCCCGCGCCGCGATCAAGGCGATGGCGGCGCGCCAGACCCGCCTGCTGGCGGCGGGTCGAGAGAGCGAGGCGGCGGCGTTCCTGCTCAGCGACCCCGAGGACCGCTCCGAGTACCGGTCCGTCCAGGGCTGGGACGACAACGTCATCGACGTCTGCCTGCCATCGACGTACCGGTTCCTGGAGGTCGTTTTCGACGAGATAGTCGGCCTGTGGGCCGCGGCCGAGGCGCCGCTCGAGGCGATCCACGTCGGCGGCGACGAAGTGCCGGCAGGGGTCTGGCAGGGCTCTGCCGCCTGCCGGCGGCTGATTCGGGAGGATGCCGCACTCGCCGGCACGGCCGATCTGCCGGCCTACTTTCTGCGCCGCGTCAGCGACATCCTCTCCGAACGCGGTCTGGCAACCGCCGGCTGGGAGGAGATCGCGCTGACCGCCGTCGGTGGCGACGGGCACGCCAAGCGGCCCAACGAGGCGTTTCTCGACCGCGACCTGCGGCTCTACGTCTGGAACAACGTCTGGGGCTGGGGCGCCGAGGACCTCGGCTACCGGCTGGCCAACGCCGGCTACCCGGTGATCCTGGCCAACGCGACAAACCTCTACTTCGACCTGGCCTACGACAAGCACCCCGACGAGCCCGGCTACGCCTGGGCCGGCCTCGTCGACACCCGCAAGCCGTGGGAGTTCGTGCCGCTCGACCTCTTCAAGTGCGCCCGCATAGACCTGATGGGCAATCCGATCGATCCTGCCACCGCCTTCGCGGGCCGCGCCCGGCTGACCGCCGCGGGCCGCGAACGGGTACGCGGCATCCAGGGGCAGTTGTGGGCCGAGAACTCCAAGGGCCCGGCCATGCTCGAGTACCAGGCGTTCCCCAAGCTGCTCGGCCTGGCCGAGCGCGCCTGGGCGGCGCCGCCCGCCTGGGCCAGAGTCGAAGACACCGCCGAGCGGCAACGCCAGGAGGCCGTCGCCTGGAACGAGTTCGCCAACCGACTCGGCCGGTACGAGCTGCCGCGGCTGGACCGCCTGCACGGCGGTGTCCAGTACCGTCTGCCACCGCCGGGCGCGGCGATTCGCGACGGTCTGCTGATGGCCAACGCCGCCTTCCCCGGCCTGGCGATCCGGTATACGACCGACGGCGGCGAACCGACGGCCTCGTCGACGCTCTACACCGGGCCGGTGGCGCTGAGCGGCATGGTCAAGCTGGCCACCTTCGATACCCGCGGCCGGAGCAGCCGCGTCGTGACCGTCGCGGCCGCCGAGTGAGCCACGCGCCGGTCGGTCCAGCGGACAGGGGCAGCCACGACCGGGACCCGCCGCTGCTCGAGCGTCGGGAGGTGCGGCTCGGCGCGAAGGCGAATAGGATGGACGAGCACCGCGTAGGCGCTCATGGCGAGGGCGGAGAGAATCGCCCCCCAAACGCGACTTTTCGGCCGATTCTCCGTATAGATGGAAGAGCAGAAACGGACCATGTCCCAGAGGAGGCTCCCGATGTCGAACGCTCCCGGTACCAGGCCAGTACAGATTCTGACGCTTGCCCTTGCAGTCGCCGTTCTGACCTCTGTCCCGCCGCCAGCTGCGGGTCAGGAGCAGATCATGAATCCCAGCAAGGCCACCAAGGGCCCGGAGACCATCGAGCTGAAAGAGCTCTGGCGGGTGGGTGGATACGACGACGAGGACGTGCTGTTCGGGGTGATCACCGACGTCATCGCCGACCGCGACGGCAACTTCTACCTGCTGGACTCGCAGCTCAACGAGGTCCAGGTCTATTCGTCGGGCGGGGAGTACCTGCGCACGATCGGCCGCGAGGGCGAGGGCCCCGGGGAGTTTCGGGGGGCCACCAATCTCCTGCTGCTGCCCAGCGGCAATATCGGGGTGCTGCAGGCGTTCCCCAGCAAGATCATCGGGCTGACGCCCGACGGCAAGCCCGCCGACGACTTCCTGCTGCCGGAAAGGGAGGACGACGCCGGTTTCAGGTTCCTCTTGCAGGCCGGCAATGCGGGCGATCAGCTGGCCGTGGTCTACGGTTTCAACCAGCCATCCGAGAGCGGCTTCACGCAGCGCAACGTCATGTCGTTGTTCGGCCCCGCCGGCGAGAACGAGCGACGGCTCTACACCCAGGACTCGAAGATGAACGCGGCCGAGCCCAAGATCGCCGAGATCGAATGGGATTCTTTCCGCAACCGTTGGACCTCGGGTGCCGACGGCCGGGTGTATTCGGCCGTCGACTTCGGCGAGTACAAGGTCAACGTCTGGAACTCGGACGGCAAGCTCAGCCACGTGATCAACCGGGAGTACCCGACCCACAAGCGCAGCGATGAGCAGTCGCAGCGCATTCTCGACATCTACAAGGGCTTTACGAGGCAGATACCGATTCCGAACATCAAGTACGAGATCGAACCGAACTGGAATCCGGTGCAGGCGATCAACGCTCGGGAGGGGGGGACCCTGTGGGTCCAGACGAGCCGCGGCGCCTGGGAGCTTTCCGACGGCGAGCTCGGGCGATACGACATCTTCGACAGAGACGGAAAGCTGCAACGCCAGGTCGTTCTCAAAGGACAGGGCAACGCCCAGAAGGACGGCTATTTCTTTGTCAAGGACCGGCTCTTCGTGGTGACAGACTTCCTGGATGCGCTGATGGCGCTGCAGGGCGGTGCTGGCGCCGTGGAGGAGACCGACGAAGAGGCGGAGCCGATGGAGGTCATCTGCTACCAGCTTCCCTGAGACGGCGGCCGACGGTGCGAACCACTCGGGAGTCACCCTGATGAGGCGCGGCGGGAGGTCTCTGGGGACGCTCTGCGTCCCTTTCCTCTGCCTCGCCGTCTCGGTGGTCGGTTGCGGGACGGACGAGCCCGCCGCCGACGCCCCGGCGGCGCAGGAGACGGGCGAGGAGACCGTCGAGAGCGGAGAATCGGACGCGGCGGAGGCCGCCGAGGGTGACGAGCCGAGAGCATCCAGACGCGAGAGGGCGACGACAGTAACGACCGCGCTCGTCATGCGCCGGGATCTGGTGCTGCCGGTCAAGGCCGAGGGCAGCATCCGCGCGCGACACACCAGCGAGATCAAGTTCGAGCGCGCCGGCCGGATCGACCGGGTCTACGTCCAGGAGGGACAGCGGGTAGGGAAGGGGCAGGTCCTGGTCAGGCTCGACGATCGGGAGCTGCGCCTGGCGCTCGAGGAAGCGACATCCCGCTATCTCCAGGGCCTGGGTCGACTGGCGGTGGAAGAGGACAAGAACCACGAGAGCAAAGGCGCCGAGCGAACCCTGGAAGAGCAGCGGGCCGAACTGGACAGGCGCGAGAGCGCCGGCGAGATCCGCCGCGAGGAACGCCTCGACCGCGAGCTCGAGCTGGGCATGGCGGCGGTGCGCGACGGCGCCTACCGGCGGGAGCTGCTCGAGGTGCGCAGCGGTGTCGCCGCCGCGCGGGCCGACGCCGCCCGCTTGAGGATCGAGCTCGAGCGCACCGAGGTGCGGGCGCCGTTTGCCGGCGTCATCAGCGGCCTCGAGCTCAATCCGGGCGAGAACGTGCAGGTCGGGCAGGCGGTCTGCCGGCTGGTGGACGACGTCAATGTCGAGGCCGCGGTGGGCGTGCTCGAGAGCGACCTGGCGGTCGTCGCCGTGGGCAAGCCGGCGCTGCTCGAAGTGCCGGCTCTCGGGCAGTCGATCCCGCTCAGGGTCGACGTGATCGACCCCGAAGTCGCCGCCAACAGCCGGACCTGCCGCGTGCTCTTGCGCCTCCGCAGCGACGAGCGGCGGGTCAAGCCCGGGATGTTCGTGCGCGCTTCGATCGCCGGAGAGGTATTCGCGGACCGGCTGCTGGTACCCCGCCAGGCGATCGTCACCCGCGACGGCAGGCCGGTTCTCTTCAAGGTCGAGAACGGCCGGGCGCTGTGGGTCTACGTCCAGCTCGGCCGCCAGAACGATCAGCTCGTGGAGATCGAGCGGGTCGATCAGGGCGGGCCGCTCGATCCGGGCACCCAGGTCATCGTCAGCAATCACCTCACCATGACCCACGACGCCAAGATCAAGGTCAAGGAGACGATCGAGGTCCCCGACCTCTGGGGCACTGCAGCGGCTGGCCCGGAGGGTGAGTAGCGCGGGGGTCGAGCTCGGCCGGCCTGATCTGCTCAGGCACACGCAGCGCTTCTCGCTAGACGATCGCCAGGAAGGTCAGGCCAGATGCTGCGTGCTGCCCTCGAACGCCCGATCGCGGTCAGCATGCTGTTTGCGGCGCTGCTGCTGGTCGGCGGCCTGAGCTACTCGCGGCTGGCGGTGGATCTGCTGCCGTCGATCGTCTATCCGCGCGCGGCTGACGGTCCTCACCGTCTACGAGGACATCCCGGCCGAGGACCTCGAGCGTCTCGTCACCCAACGCCTCGAGGAGGCGATCACCGCTCAGACCGGGGTCCGCAACGTGCTGTCGAGGACCCGCGAGGGTGTCTCCATCATCACGGTGGAGTACGAGTGGGGTACGCAGATGGACTTCGCCAACCTCCATCTGCGCGAGGCGGTCGACCGGGTCGCCTTCCGGGATGACTTCCCGGAGGCCGCGGACCGGCCGGTCATTCTGCGCTGGGATCCGAGCTCGCGACCGATCAGCATTCTGGTGCTCCAGGGCACCGGACGCCTCGAGGCGCTGACGGAGTTCGCTCGTGAAGTGGTGAAACCGGCCCTCGAACAGGTGGACGGCATCAGCCGGGCCGAGGTCGTTGGCGGCGCCGACCGCGAGATTCTGGTCGAGCCCGATGGCCGGAAGATGGCGGTCTACGGCATCGACGTGGAGGACATACGCCGGGCCCTGGTGCGCAGCAACATCTCGTTCCCGGGCGGCAAGGTCCGTCAGGGACCGCTGCATCTGAGCCTGCGGATCGATGGCGAGTTCGAGCAGCTGGACGACATCGCGGCGACCCATATCGGTCTGGCAGACGGGTCGCCGGTGCGGATCGCCGACGTCGCGCGGGTCGTCGACACGGTCAAGGAGGCCGAGGGCCAGACTCTGCTCGGTGGCAGGACGGTCGTCTCCATGCTCGTCTACAAGGAGCCCGAGGCGAACACCCTGATCGTCTCGGAGGCGCTCGACGAGGCCCTGTCGGTGGTCTCGACCGACTATGCGGACTTCCGCTACGACTTCGTCTATCGCGACGCGGCGCACGTTCGGGCGTCGTTCGAGGGGCTCGTCCAGGCCCTGGCGCTCGGCGGAGCGCTGGCCATCCTCGTGCTGTTCGTCTTCCTCGGCGATTGGCGCAGCCCCTGGGTGGTCGGTCTCGCCATCCCGGTCTCGATCGTCATCACCTTCGGGCTGCTCTTCTTTGGTGACGTGAAGCTCAACCTGATGAGTCTGGGTGGGCTGTCGCTGGCGGCGGGCATGCTGGTCGACAACTCGATCGTCGTGCTCGAGAACATCAACCGCCATCTCTCGATGGTCCGCCGAAAGCCGCAGAAGGCGGCGCAGTCCGGCTCGCCTCTGCAGCCACCCCGGGGGCGACGGCAGGTCGCGTTGGCCGCCTACGAGGGCACCCGCGAGGTGGCCCGCCCGGTCGTGGCGGCCAGTCTGACGACGATCGCGGTCTTCTTTCCGGTGGTCTACGTTCCCGGCATCGCCGGCGCGTTCTTCCGCGATCAGGCTCTCACCGTGACGTTCTCCCTGATGGTCTCCATCGGTGCGGCCCTCCTGCTGCAGCCCGTGCTCTCGGCCCGCATCCTGCGCTCGCGGGAGCGGGCTCCGCGCGGCCTCTTCCGGCTCTTCGCCTGGGGGCTCGAGCGGATCCATGCTCTGTACCATCCGCTGCTGGTCCGCGCGCTGCGCCGTCCGGTGCTGTTTCTGGCGGTGACGCTGCTGGGCCTGGTTGCGGCGGGCTTCTGGGGCATCAGCCTGGATCGCAGTTTCCTGCCCCAGCGCAGCCTCGGTGACGTGCGGCTCGATCTCGAGCTGCCGGCCGGCACGCCACTCGAACAGACCACGGCGCAGGTGGCGGACCTGGCCGCTTTCATCGAGCGTCAGGAGGGCGTTCGGGTCGTCTTCAGCCAGGTGGGACAGACCGAGCGGACGCTGGCCGCGGTGCAGGAGTTCAG
>CALZJC010000315.1:0-4729 GCA_945787525.1 Thermoanaerobaculia bacterium
GGCCAGATGGTTCGGCCCGAGCTGTCGATCGAGCCCGAGGCGATGAGCCTCGACTGCGCCATTCCCTGCGGGCTGATCGTCACCGAGCTGGTGGCCAACGCGGTGGAGCATGCCTTCCCCGAGCGCGGCGGCTCGGTGGCCGTGAGCTTCCGCACCGAGAACGGACGCCACCGGCTGAGCGTCGTCGATGACGGCGTTGGCATGCCGCCGGGGATCGATCCGGAGCGCAGTGAAAGCCTCGGCCTGCGACTGGTCGCGGCCCTGGCCCGGCAGCTCGGCGGCGAGCTCGAGCTGGTTGTGGATCAGGGTACCGAGTTCTCGATCAGCTACGATCCGCGTGGCGTGGCCGGCTGAGACACCCTCTCAGCCGTCCCGAGCCGGATTGCATTCCGTAGTGGCAAAGCGCGCCTCAGCGAACAAGCCCCGCCTCCTCGTCGTCGAGGACGAGGCGGTTGTAGCGATCGACATACGCGGCCACCTCGAAAGGCTCGGCTACGAGGTGGTGGCGGTCACGGATACCGGTGAGGAAGCTTGCCGTCTGGCGGCCGAGCTGACGCCCGATCTGGTGTTGATGGACATCCAACTGCGCGGCGCCATGGACGGCGTCGAGGCCGGCTTGCAGATCCGCCGACAGCTCTCGCTACCGGTGATCTACCTGACTGCCTACGCCGATGAGGAGACGCTCGGCCGCGCCAAGGCGACCGGCCCGCACGGCTACGTTCTCAAGCCGTTCGACGAACGCGACCTGCATGTGACTCTGGAAGTCGCGCTGCACAAACATCAACTCGAGCGCCGGCTCGAGGAGAGCCATCAGCAGCTGCTGGCGGTGCTGGATGCGCTGTCGGTCGGTGCGGTGCTGGTGGATGACGGTGGCGACATCGGTTTTCTCAACGGTGCCGCGCGGCAGATGCTGGATCTGCCGGCAAGCGCTGCCGGGAGCTGGCAGCGAGCGCTACCCCTGCCGGAGACCACTCAGGAAGAGCTCGAGGCCCTCTGGCTGCGTCCGGCCGGGCAGCGTCAGGCCCTGCGCACCGAGACGGTGGGCGGGCGCGCGCTCGAAATCGAGTTGGCCGACGACCCTCGTGCACCGGACGGCCGCATCCTGTTTGTGCGTGACGTCTCGGAGCTGCGCGATCTGAGGCTGCTGCTGGACAAGCGCTTCGCCTTCGAGAACATGGTCGGCGAGAGCGAGGCGATGCAGCGGGTCTTCCAACTCGTCCGCGACCTTGCTCCGGTCGACGTAGCTGTGCTGGTGCGGGGCGAGACCGGTACCGGCAAGGAGCTGGTGGCCAACGCGATCCACAACCGTAGCGAGCGGCGTGACGGTCCTTTCGTGGCGGTCAACTGCGGCGGTCTGAGCGACGACTTGGCGGCGAGCCATCTGTTCGGCCACAAGAGGGGCTCGTTCACCGGCGCGATCGCCGATCACGCCGGCTACTTCGAGACAGCCGATCGCGGGACTTTGTTCCTCGATGAGATCGGCGAGCTGTCGCCAAAGCTCCAGAGCTCGCTGCTGCGCGTGCTCGAGGAGCGGGTGATCGTGCGCGTCGGAGAGTCGCGGCCACGACGGATCGACGTGCGGCTCATCGCTGCGACCCACCGCGACCTGGAGGCGGATATCGAGTCGGGGGTCTTCCGGCGCGATCTCTTCTACCGCATCCGAGCGGCCCAGATCGACCTGCCGGCCCTACGCGAGCGCCGCGAGGACATCCCTCTTCTCGTGCGGAGCTTTCTGACCGCCTACCGGGCGCGTCAAGCGACTGCCGTCGAGGGCTTCGGTGCAGCTGCCGCGGGGCATCTTCTGACCCATGATTGGCCGGGCAATGTTCGCGAATTGAAGCATGCCGTCGAGTTCTCCGTCATTCGGTGCCGCGGTCGGCAGATCGACGTAGCCGACCTGCCGCCCGAGGTCGCAGAGGGGCCAGCCGAATCTCGACCCACCAGCGAGCCGGATCAGATCCGGGCGGCGCTGCGCGAATCCGGCGGCAACCGCAAGAAGGCGGCGGCGATTCTCGGTCTCTCACGCACGACGCTGTACCGCCGCCTCAAGCAGCTCGGCATCGACGAATAGCCTCCCGCCCAACGCCTCCGGCGCCGTAGCGGCGAGTCTCAGAAAGTGTCCGGGCGGACACTTCTGTTGCAGGAGTGCACCCTCGAGTCCCCCTGGTGATCTGCTCGGTGCCCTATAAGCTGTTTGTTGTCAACGTTTAGCTGTTCAGCAATGCCCTGGCCCGAGGCTTGCTCTAAGGCTGGGCATCGTGCCAAAAGTCGCCTTCTACGCCCACGACACCTACGGGTTGGGGCATCTGAGTCGGTGCCTCAAGCTCGCCGAGGCGTTCGCCGGCGAACTGCCCGAGGTGCGCGGCGTGATTCTCAGCGGCTCTCCCTGGCACGGGCTGTTCACTCCGCCACCTGGATTCCGCGTAGTGCCGTTACCGCCGGTGATCAAGCGCGGTCGGGGCGTCTACGAACCTCGTGATGGCTCGCTCTCGCTACGCCGGGTGCTGGCGGCGCGGGCGCGCCGGATCCGCTCGAGCCTCGAGCAGTTCCGACCGGATCTGCTGGTGGTCGACAATGTTCCCTGTGGTCTGCACCGTGAGATGCTGCCCGCCCTGAGGCGTTTCAAGCGGCGGCCCGGAGCTCGCGCGGTGCTGGCACTGCGTGACGTGCTCGATCAGCCCGGGGTGGTGGCCGACGAGTGGGCTCGTGCTGGTGCCGCCGAGCCCCTGACCGAGCTGTACGACGAGGTCTGGGTATTCGGCGACGCTCGCGATGCGCACAGCCTTGCGCAGACGGGCCCTCTGGCTGCGGCGGCCGGCAAGGTGCGAGCCTGTGGCCATCTGGGTCGGCGACGTGCTGGCCTGCCATCGACCCCTGGCGGTCGGCGGCAGGAGCCGCGGCGCCGCCCGTTGGTCCTGGTCACCGGCGGCGGGGGTGGTGATGCGCCGCCGCTCGTCCGCTCGTACCTCGAAGCGCTGCGCCGCTACCGGCCATGTCTGACCAGCCGACTCGTGCTCGGACCCGACTATCCGGTCGCCGACCTGCGGGCCGTGCCCCGGGCGGCGACCGAGGTAAGTGCGTTCGAGCCCCGTCTGGCCAGCTGGCTCGCGGCCTCGGACGTGGTGGTATCGATGGCCGGTTACAACACGGTTTGCGAGATTCTCGAGAGCGGACGGCGAGCGGTGCTGGTACCGCGGGTCTGGCCGCGTCAGGAACAGTGGCTGCGCGCCTTGCGCTGGCAACGCCAGGGGCGGGTGCGAGTGATCCACCCGGGCAGGCTGAACGCCCGCGCCCTCTGGCGCGAGATCGAGCGCGTGCTCGCCGAGCCATCCCCATCGCCGCTGGCGCTCGCCGGCGGCGCCGTTGCCGCCGGCCGCGCAGCGCGGCTGCTGAAGAGTGGAGGAGCGTCATGAGTCTGAGAGTGGGCTACGTCCTGAAACGGTTCCCCCGTGCGTCCGAGACCTTCATCGCCCAGGAGATCCTCGAGCTCGAGCGCCGCGGCGCCGAGGTCGAAGTATTTGCGCTGCGTGAGAACGACGCGCCGGCAGAACACGCCTGGCTCCACGAGGTCGCGGCACCGGTGCACCAGTGCAATGGTGTGGCCCTGTCGGAAGCGTGGAAGTGGCTGCACGCGCAGGCCACCGGTCGTGCCGCCCCGAGCTCGCCAGTGGAGTCGGCGCTGCGTTCGGCCTTCCGGCATCCGAGCCGCGGCGGGCGCCACCGGTTGTGTGAGGCGGTGGGTCTGGCCGAGGCGGCTGCCGGTCGCGGCATCGAGCATCTGCACGCCCACTTCGCCAACGAGCCGTCGTTTGTGGCGCTGCTCGCAAGCCGGCTGCTGCAGGTACCTTTCTCGTTCACGGCCCACGCCAAGGACATCTACGCCCGAGGCCCGGGCCAGGAGGTTCTGGCAGAGCTGGTCGACGCCGCCGCCTTTGTGGTCACGGTGTGCGAAGCCAACCGGCGGCACTTCCACGGGCTGCTCGGGGCCGCAGCGGGCAAAGTGCGCACGCTGTTCAACGGCGTTGATCTGGAGCGTCTACAGCCGCCGAGCGAGCCGCCAGCCGAGAGCGGCAACCACCGGCTTCTCTGTGTCGCGCGGCTCGTCGAGAAGAAGGGCCTTGACCTGCTGTTGCAGGCGATCGCTCAGCTTCGCGACCGCGGCGTGACCGTGAACTGTACGGTGATCGGCGAGGGCCCCGAGCGCATGAGGATCGAAAAGCTGCGCGCTGAGCTCGGGCTCGAGGAGGTGGTCGATCTGCCAGGATGTCTGCCGCACGAAGCGGTCACGGCCAACATGCAGGCGTCGGACATTTTCGTGCTGCCCTGCCGGGTCACCGCCAACGGTGACCGGGATGCGCTGCCGACCGTGCTGCTCGAAGCCATGGCCTGCGGCCTGGCTTGCGTTTCGACGCCTGTCGGTGGCGTTGGCGAGATTGTCGAACACGGCCGGACCGGGCTTCTGGTGCCGGTGGAGAACCCATGGGCTCTGGCCGGCGCGATCGAGGAGCTTCTTTCCCGCCCGGCTCGGCGCCTGGCCTTCGGCGTCGCCGGCCGGCGGCGCGCCGAGGAGCTTTTTGATCGGCGCCAGAACGTTGCCAGTCTGCATGGCTGGCTGGAGGCGTCGGCGCGGGATGAGCTCGCGGCGATTGCACCTCCGGCCCGCCCGCGGCTACTGGAGGTGCGGCCGTGAGGCTGGCCTACCTGTGTGCCGATCGCGGCGTGCCGATCG
>CALZJC010000315.1:4764-6049 GCA_945787525.1 Thermoanaerobaculia bacterium
ATGTGCGCGCCGTTGCCGACGCCATGACAGATCGCGGGCACGAGCTGACTCTGCTGACGGCCCGGCCGGGCGAGCGGACAGGCAGTCATCGCTGGCCGGTGGTCGACGTCGGCTACGACCGCAGCCTCAAGGAGCTCAAACGAGCCATGACGCCGGCCGGAGGCGACCCGCAGCTGGGCCGCGAGACCCACGCCATGATGCTCAATCTACGCGCCTCCGAGGCGCTCGAGGAGCTCGAGCGTCGGGTGCCGCTGGACGCCGTCTACGAACGCTACAGCCTCTGGTCCTGGGCCGGCCTGCGCTTCGCTCGCCGCCATCGCAAGCCTCTGATCCTGGAAGTCAACGCTCCCCTCGTGCGCGAGGCCGCCGAGTGGCGCCGGCTCGAGCTGGCGCCGGTGGCGAGCGCTGTCGAGCGACAGGTGCTACGCGGTGCCGATGCGGTGATCGTGCCTTCACGCGAGCTGGCGGACTGGCTCACCGACGAGGTCGGTCGCCGTCGCCACACACGGGTGATCCCGAACGGATTCGACGAGCAGCTCTTTCGGCGTCCCGCGCCGCTGCCGATCGCCGCCGGTCGGTTGCGCGGTCGCTACGTGATCGCCTTCGTCGGCAGCCTCAAACCCTGGCACGGTATCGAAGTGCTGCTGAGCGCATTCGAGCGGCTGCTGTCGCAGGTGCCCGAGGCGCACCTGTTGGTGGTCGGTGATGGCCCGCTGCGGCAGCAGGTCGAGGCGGTCGGCCGGCGACTCGGCGAGGAGCGGGTCACCGCGGCCGGTGCGGTCGATCACTCGCGGGTGCCTGGCTGGCTGGCCTGCGCCGACGTCGCCGTGGCACCCTACCCGCGTCTCGACTCTTTCTACTTCTCGCCCCTCAAGGTGGTCGAGTACCAGGCGGCGGGGCTACCGGTGGTGGCCAGCCGCTGCGGTCAGCTGGATCGGCTGGTCGCCGACGGCGATACGGGTCGCCTGGTGCCTCCGGGTGATGCCGACAGCCTGGCAGGTGCACTCGCCGAGCTGTCTCGGGATCCGGCGCTCCGCCGGAGGATGGGGAGCCGCGGCCGCCGCCGAGCGTTTCGCTGTTCGGGCTGGAGCGCGGTGGCGGCCCACACGGAGGCGGTCATCGAGCGCTGTCTCGATCGGCGAGAGCCGGACGGCGAGGCTGTGCTGGTGGAGGCTGGAGCGTGAGCGGGTCGGCGACCGAAGGACTGGATCTTCGGGTGCTGGGCGTACGTGGCCGCCGGCTGGCGAAGCTGTGGCGCTACTTTCTGCCGCAGATCGGCCCTCAT
>CALZJC010000316.1 GCA_945787525.1 Thermoanaerobaculia bacterium
TGCCGACGGTCGAGGACACCCAGGACTTCGTCGAGCGGGTCCTCATCCAGAGCGGCCATGCCGACACCGCCAAGCGGTACATCCTCTACCGTAGCGAACGGGCCAGGATGCGCACGCGGCGCCGGCGCGAACGGGTCGAGTCGATCCCCTACAAAGCGATGTGGCAGGCCCTCGACTGGGCGGTCGAGCACGGCTGCAACACGGTCGCCGGGCTCAACCGGGTCATCCGGGAGGGCCGGCTGGCGCAGCTGATCCGCGCGGCGGACGAGCTCTACGAGCGCACCCTGGAGCAGATCGCGGCCGCCGTCCTCGAGCGCCGGGAAGAGCTTCGCTTCATCATCGTCGCCGGTCCCTCGAGCTCGGGCAAGACCACCACGACCAACAAGCTGGCCAGGCACCTCGAGGCTGGCGGCCTGTCGGTCGCGCCGCTGGCGCTGGACAACTACTTCTTCGATCTGCGGCTGCATCCCAGGGACGAGCTCGGCGACTACGACTTCGAGACTCCGGAGGCGCTGGATCTGGAGCTGATCAACCGCCACCTCGCCGAGATCGACGCCGGCCGGCCGATCGACATGCCGGTCTACGACTTCCAGACCGGCAACCGGGTCGACCGCACGACGCGCTTCGAGCCGCGGCCCGGCAGCATCGTTCTGCTCGACACGCTGCACGGCCTCTACGACGGGCTGACGGCCAGCGTGCCGGACGAGCACAAGTGCCGGCTGTACATCGAGACCATCAGCCAGCTCAAGACCAACGAGGGCCGCTACATGCGCTGGACCGACATCCGGTTGCTGCGGCGCATGATCCGCGACGCCAAGTTCCGCGGCTACGAGCCCGAGCGCACGATCCAGCACTGGCACTACGTCCGCCGCAGTGAGCTGAAGCACATCATCCCGCACCAGAGCCGGGCCGACTTCCACGTCAATGGAGCCCTGGCCTACGAGTTGCCTTTCCTCAAGCTTCATCTGTTCCACCACTTCCCGGAGTTCATCCGCAAGTGGAAGGGCGACGACAAGCGCCTCGACGGCTACATCCGGGCGCGCCGCATCCACGATCTGCTGGCCTCGATCGAGGACGTCGCGGACGACAGCGCCGTGCCCGCGACCTCCTTGCTGCGGGAGTTCATCGGCGGCAGCGCCTACGACGTCCACTAGCCTGCCCTCCTCACCGGCCTCGCAGCGAAATGCCGTAGCTGCCTGAGGATGCAGGGCTTGCGCCCGAACCGCCGGCGTGCTCGAAGCACGCCGAGGGTATCCGTCACCGCTTGACAATCCCCCGACGGGCCGTAACAATAACCGCCATCCGGGATCGATTTTCGCTGTCCCCCAGCGTGGTCATTGACGAAATTCGCAGGCTTCCAGTCAGGCTAACGGATTGAAGTACCACACCGTGATCGTTGTGCCCCACGCCAGGGCACGATTCCGCAAGCTGCGCGTCAGCAACCGGCAGCTGGTCATCGGGATCTCCACCGTGGCCGTGCTGACCCTGGCCTCGATCTTCACGACCTGGTCCTTCTTGACCAAGACGGTGAACCTGAAGGAGCTGGCGCAGGTGCGCGAGGAGAACGAGTCACTGCGCCAGGTCAATCGCTCGTTCGAGGACTCGATCCGCACGCTGCAGAAGCAGCTGGGCGACTTCGAGGATCGCACGCGTCAGCTGGCGATCGTGGCCGGTCTCGACGAGTTGGGTGTCGGCCAGCAGGCCGGCGTCGGCGGCCAGGATCCGCAGCTGGCGGATCGGCTCGACCTCGAAGACCTCAGACAGCGCTCCGACGAACTGGACCGCAGCCTCGGGCAGGTCGATACCAAGCTCGGTGAGCGGCTCCGGCTGATCGCCTCGACGCCGGCGATAGCACCGGTCAAGGGCATCCTCACCAGCAGCTACGGCAGCCGCCGCGACCCGGTGACGGGCAAGCCGGCCAGGCACTGGGGCATCGACATCGCCACCGCGCCGGGCAGCGGCGTGGTGGCCAGCGCCGACGGCATCGTGGTGCGCGCCGGACGCATCGGCGGCCTCGGCAAGGCGGTCTACGTCTCGCACGGCTATGGCGTCACGACGCGCTACGCCCACCTCTCCTCCATCGAGGTGACGCCGGGCCAGCGCGTCGAGCGGGGCAACGTGCTCGGGCGGGTGGGCGCCACCGGCCGCGCCACCGGCTACCACCTGCACTACGAGGTGCGGGTCGACGGCGGCGCGGTGAATCCGCTCGCCTACATCCTCGACGGCACGCGCGGCTAGTCGCACGGCCGCGGAGCGCCGGCCGACGGTCTGGCGGAGGGGCTCGGGCGACGTCCGGCGCGGCCCGGGAATCTTGCTAGACTGACGCCGGTTTTCACCTGGGAACGCGCGCCCACCGGTACCTTTTCGCGATCAGCCAGATGCTCAATCAGGTTCTCTCCAAGGTCTTTGGCACCAAGCACGGCCGCGACGTCAAGCGGATGCTGCCGCAAGTCGCGGCCATCAACGAGCTCGAGCCGCAGATGGAGGCGCTGTCGGATGACCAGCTGCGCGCCAAGACGGCCGAGTTTCGCCAGCAGCTGAGCGATGGCGTCGCCCTCGACGATCTGCTGGTACCCGTCTTCGCGGTCGTCCGCGAAGCAGCGCGCCGGGCGGTCGGTCTGCGGCCCTACGACGTGCAGCTGATGGGCGGCATCGTGCTGCACGAGGGCAAGATCGCCGAGATGAAGACCGGCGAGGGCAAGACCCTGGTGGCGACGATGCCGGTCTATCTGCGCGCCCTGGAGGGCAAGGGCGTGCACGTGGTCACGGTCAACGACTACCTGGCCCGCCGCGACGCCGACTGGATGGGCACGATCTACCGTTTCCTGGGCCTTAGCGTGGGCTGTGTCCAGCACGACATCCCGGAGAGCGTTCGCCGGGAGGCCTACCTCGCCGACGTCACCTACGGCACCAACAACGAGTTCGGCTTCGACTACCTGCGCGACAACATGAAGTTCGATCTCAGCCAGGCGGTCCAGCGCGGGCATCACTACGCCATCGTCGACGAGGTGGACTCGATCCTGGTGGACGAGGCGCGGACGCCGCTGATCATCTCCGGCCCCTCCGAGGAGTCGGTCGACAAGTACTACCGGATCGACCGCATCGTGCCGCGCCTGGCGCGCGGCGAAGAGATCGAGCACGACGACGGCAGCAAGAGCACCAGCGGCGACTTTCTGGTCGACGAGAAGGCGCACACCGTGGCGCTGACCGATGCCGGCGTCTCCAGGGTCGAGAAGCTCCTGGGCCTCGGCAACCTCTACGACATGGAGAACATGGAGGTCATCCACGGCATCAATCAGGCGCTGCGCGCGCATCACCTGTACAAGCGTGACGTCGCCTATCTGATCAAGGACGGCCAGGTGGTGATCGTCGACGAGTTCACCGGCCGCATGATGCCCGGCCGCCGCTGGTCCGACGGCCTGCATCAGGCGGTGGAGGCCAAGGAAGGCGTGCGCATCGAGCGCGAGAACCAGACCCTCGCCACGATCACCTTCCAGAACTACTTCCGCATGTACGACACGCTGGCCGGCATGACCGGCACCGCCGAGACCGAGGCGACCGAGTTCGGCGAGATCTACGACCTCGACGTGGTTGTCATGCCGACCAACGAGGAGATGATCCGCGCCGATCGGGAGGATGTCATCTACCGCACCGCGCAGGAGAAGTGGGAGGCGGTGGTCGACGAGATCCGCGACGCCCACGAAAGCGGCCAACCGGCCCTGGTCGGCACGATCTCGATCGAGAACAGCGAGATGCTCTCCAAGCGACTGCGCGCCAAGAGCGTGCCGCACGTGGTGCTCAACGCCAAGTTCCACGAGCGCGAAGCCGCGATCGTCGCCCAGGCCGGGCGCAAGGGCGCGGTCACCCTGGCCACCAACATGGCCGGACGCGGCACCGACATCGTGCTCGGCGGCAATCCCGAAGCGCTGGCCCGTAGCGAGGCGGACCCCGAGACGGAGCCGGAGGCCTACGAGCAGGCCCTGGCGCAGTACCGCGAGACCAGCGCCAGGGAGAGAGAGGAGGTCCTGGCCGCCGGCGGGCTCTACATCATCGGCACCGAGCGCCACGAGTCGCGGCGCATCGACAACCAGCTGCGCGGCCGAGCCGGCCGCCAGGGCGACCCCGGCGCCTCGCTCTTCTTCCTCTCCCTCGAAGACGATCTGATGCGCATCTTCGGCACCGACCGGGTGCAGGGCCTGATGGGCCGGCTGGGCATGGAGCACGGCGAGCCGATCGAGCACAAGATGGTCTCCAGGGCGATCGAGCGGGCGCAGAAGCAGGTCGAGGGACGCAACTTCGAGATCCGCAAGAACCTGCTCGAGTACGACGACGTGATGAACAAGCAGCGCGAGGCGATCTACGAGCTGCGATCCCACATCCAGGACGGCAGCGAGGGTCGCGACTACGTCCTGCGCGTCGCCGACGACCTGATCGACTACGTCATCGACAGCCATTGCCCGGAGAAAGCCGACCCGCGCGACTGGAACCTCACCGAGGTGCGCACCGACATGGTCGCCTACTTCAACCTGGACGTCGGCGATCTGGGAGTCGATCTCGAGGAGCTCGGCATCGAGGATCTGCGCGACACCCTGCGCCAGGCGGTGCACGCGCGCTACGAGGCCAAGGAGGAACGCCTCGGTTCGGTGCTGATGCGAATGTTCGAGCGCGACATCATGCTGCGCGTCGTCGACCAGTCGTGGAAGGACCACCTGCTGGCCC
>CALZJC010000317.1 GCA_945787525.1 Thermoanaerobaculia bacterium
CGAGTCGTCAGGGCAAGGCGGTGAACAGGACCTTGGGTGCTTCGTCGCCGCGGTTCAGCCGCGAGGTGCCGTCGAGCAGTGTCTGGCCGAGTTCGGCGGCGAACGAGCTCGAGAGGACCTGCCTGCTGGCCGGTGAGACCGGGGCGCCCTTGTCGCCGCCGGCGGCGAGCAGGGGTGGCGACACCTCGAACTTCTCGATCAGCTCGAAACGCCGGACCAGCAGCTTGCGCGGCTTTTCCATCCGCTGCGCGACCACCTGTTGGTCGTTGAACGAGAAGGCGGCGAGGAATTCGCGGTCGTCCGGTCCGGTGAGGGTCGTGCGTGCGCCCCGATCGGAGCGCACCAGGGCCGTGTCCAATAGGCGGTAGCTCTTGAACTGCAGGAACTGGCGTACGTCCTCGATCGCCTGCCGGGTATTCGCCGGCATGTCGTCCAGCTCGTTCGGTCCGGTCTTGGAGGCAGCCAGCAGGCTGACCTGGATCAGATAGGTTGGCGGTGGTGGCGGCTGGGCGCTCGTAGGTGGCGCCACGAGCAACAGCGCCAGGAGGGCGATGGCGGGCGGCATGAGGCGGACGTGCTTGCGCTGCATGATCTGTGCTCCTTTGCGAGGCTAGCTGGAAAGTCTCGGTTGCAGCACCCAGACGACCAGGATGCCGCTATCGGTGGTGAACTGGATCTGCTGACCGATGGAGGAGGCCGGGGCGTCTGGCGCCCTCTCGGCCACCGGCTCGTAGAGTGGCGTCCGCGGCTGCCGCAGTGCCAGCCCGAGCGCCAGGGCCAGTAGAGCCATCGCCGTGGCCGCTGGCACGAGCCAACCGATCATCTGACGGCGGCCCTCTCGGCTGGTGGCCAGCATGCGTTGGCGTATCAGCGCTCGCTCTCTCGAATCCAAACCGGGATCGTCGGCGGCCGGATCACCGGCGCGCAGAAGGCTGGTCAGCGCATCATCGGATCGATGCTCGGTCATCGGCCTAGCTCCTCTGATTCGGTCAGCAGCAGCTTCGACAGCTCTTTGCGGCCGACGCTCAGGTGCCAGCGAACCGTGGCCGCGCGCAGGCCCAGTAGTCCGGCAATCCGCGCCGCCGGAACCCCTTCGAGCTCGTGCAGGACCAGGACGGCGCGACGTCGTGGCCTGAGCCGCGCCAGGGCCGCCCGCACCGTGGCTCGCGCTACCGCCGCGCTCTCGGGATCGATAGCCGATGAACGCGCTGGCAGGGCGTCTTCATGATGCCGCCGCACCCGGCGCCGGCGCCAGCGATCGCGGCAGAGGTTGACCAGCACGCGCACCAGCCAGGCCTCACGGCCGGGCTCCCCACCGGGCAGCGAGCGACGGCGGGCGGCGCGCAGAAAGGTCTCCTGCACGAGGTCGCGCGCCGACTCGACGTTGCCGCTCATGCGCAGCGCCAACCGGTAAAGCCGCTCTTGGTGTCGATTGAACAGCCCGGCGAGCATCTCTTCGCTCGTCTCGGTTGTTCTTGCCGGCAGGGGCATGGTCAGGCTTTCGCCCATCTCCGCATAGGTAGACGGGCGAGGCGCCGGAACTGTTGGTCCCTCAACGGGTGGGTCGCGCGGCGGCTTGTTCGAGCGCCTCGATCTCGCGGCGCAGCTCCTGCGGCACCTTGGCGCCCGCGGCCTGGAGATAGAAGCGGCGGCGCAGGGCCGCGCGCTCGGCCTCGTCGAGGTCGCCGGTTCGGCCGCTGGCCCGCCGCCGGGCCTCGACCGCCCAGTGCAGGGCCACACCGGCGGCCACCGAGATGTTGAAGGACTGGGACAAGCCGTACATCGGGATCGAGAAGCTGCCCTCGCAGGCATCCACGACCGACTCCGGCAGACCGCGCGATTCGTTGCCGAAGACGAGCGCCGTCGACGCGGTGAAATCGACCTCGCCCAGCGGCTGGCCTTCGAAGGCGGCCGCCAGCAGCCGCATGCCCCGCCCGCGCAGGGCGGCCGCGGCACTGTCGAAGTCCGGTTGCGAGGTCAGGTCGAGCCAGCGGAAGGCGTTCTGGGTGACCCGGCCGCTCGGCCGGAACGGCTCCTCGGCTTGCGCCACCACCACCATCTCCTGGATGCCCAGCGCCTCGCAGCTGCGCATCACCGCCGCCTGGTTGTGCGGGTCGTGCACGCCGTGCAGCACGACGGTCAGGCTGCGGGTACGGTTGCCGATCGCCTGCTCGAGATGGAAGCGCCGTCTGGTGCTCAGCAGACCGCGGTCGCGGAACTGCCGCAGCGGAGCCGGCAGGGCGTCGGTGAGCCGCTCGAGCTCGGCCAGCTCCTCGCGGGTCGGGTCGGGCTTCGGCGTGCGGCGCACGCGAGGCGCCTGGCTGCCATCGCTGCGCGGGCGGTTGCGGCGTCCCATGGCGATGCCGTTACGTTACCGCGCGGGGGAATGGGGAGACCAACCTGCGGCCTGGCCGCGGGATCATCTCGCCGCGGGCCGTCGAATCGTCCGAGCCAAGGCCCCGCGGCTCACGGCCCGGCCGCCGCCGCGGAAGCCTCGTCGGCCGGGTTCCAGAGTGCCAGCTCACACGAGGAGAGCTCCGCCGAGAACTGCCGCTCGCACAGCCAGCGGTAGATGACCCGCGCGGCGATGCGATGGCCGAGGGCCGACGGGTGCATGTTCTCGTCGCTCAGGGCCAGCGGCGAAGTGCGGTAGTCGTCGAGCCCGTGCTCGGCCATGTAGCCGCGATAGGCCTCGCCGACGTCGAGGCTCTCGATACCCAGCCGCCTGGCGGTGTTGAGGATACGCGTGTGGCGGCGCGAAAAAGCGACCGAGAAGGTCACCAGAACGGGTCGGAACCCGTGCTGCTCGCCGAGCGCCGCCAGCTTTGCCATGGCCTCGTCGTACGACTGCCAGCCCACCATCGAGCGATACTGCTCCGGCACGTCCTCCGGGTCGCTGGCGAAGCGGCGGGCGCCCTCGACCTGCGGTGATCTCTCCAGACCGTGCCGGCGCAGGCCGCCGCGCAGGGTCGGCGAGGTGAAGGCGCCGCGCAGCAGGTCGATCAGGAAAGACCGGTCGAGCGCCAGGACCGGCTGCTCGACGCGGATGAAGTTGGGGAGCTCCAGGTCGTTGCCGACGAAGTGGATCAGCACGACGTCCGGCTCGTAGGCCAGGCCCCTGGTCTCGAGAGTCTCGACCTCCATCACCGTGTTGTAGCCCGGCACCGCAGTGTTGACGGTCTCGAAACGGCTGTCGGTGGCGAACCGGTTGAGCAGTCCCTCGAGCACCTGCATGTAGACCTCGTCGTCGCCGACGCCGTGGCCGAACATGAACGAATCTCCGACGCCGACGATGCGGCGCGTGCCCGGCGGTTTCGCCTCGGAGTGGAACGATCCGCGAAAGCCGGCGGCGTTGATGGTCACCGGGGCGCCGATGAAGGTGACGTCGAGGTCGGGCTTGAACTCGTAGATGATCCGCGGGTTGGGCGACAGCCGGATCATGTGGCCCAGTGTCACCCTGCCGTCGGCGGGAATCGGCACCGGCGAGCTCAGGGCGGTAGAGAGCAGACCCTGGTTCTGGAAATGGGCCAGCAGCCGCAGCCCGCCTTCCGCCAGGAGGGCGGCAAAAGCGAGCGACAGCGCTAGGAGGAGGAGGTTGAGGCCGAGAGAGCCTCGCCGATCCGACACGCGCGGATTCTACCGGCAGACCGGCCCCGGAAGGGAGTCTTCTAGGAAGCTCCGGCCGGTTCCAGCTGCGGGCGCCGCAGGTGGAAATCTGTGGCGTCCTGGTACGCCTTGGCCACGGCGAGCAGGTCCGCCTCGCCGAACAGCCTCCCGGTGAAGGTGATCGAAGTCGGCGTGCCGTCGCTGCGGAAGCCGTTGGGTAGCGCCACCTGCGGATGGCCGGTGAGGTTGGTCAGCAGCAGGTTGCCGCCACCGAAGGTCGGCGAGACGTAGACGTCCACCTGTCGCATCAGAGCGTGCATCTGGCGCATCAGCAGCGTGCGCACCCGGTTCGCCTGGATGTACTCGACCGCCGGGATCATGCGCGCCTGGCGGAAGACGTTGGGCCAGGCGTTCTCGATCTGGCGCACCAGCTGGTCGTCGCGACCGTCACGGGTCAGCTCCTCGAACGCGGCCCCCGCTTCGGCCGAGAGAATGAACGACAGCGCATCCACCGGCAGGTCGGGAAGCTCGATCGGCAGCAGCTTGAAACCGAGCCGTTGCAGCGTTTCCAGGACAGCCAGGTCATGGGCGTGCCATTCGGCCTGGTCCTCCTCCGGCTCCTTCTCGAACTGCTTCTCGAGGTACCCGAGGCGCAGCTCGGTGGGGTCGCGCTCGGGTCGCCAGTCGAACGGCGCCTCGACCACCGTGGGGTCCTGGCCGTCCGGCCCACGGATGGCGTCGTAGACCAGCGCGCAGTCCTCTACCGAGCGGCACATCGGGCCCAGCTTGTCCATCGTCCAGGAGAGCGCCATGGCGCCGTGGCGGCTGACCGCGCCAAAGGTCGGCCGCAGACCGGTGACGCCGCAGCGGGTGGAGGGCGAGACGATCGAGCCCCAGGTCTCGCTGCCGATGGCGAAGCCCACCAGCCCGGCGGCGGTGGCGGCGCCGGGCCCGGCCGACGAGCCGCTCGAGCCCTGCTCCAGGTTCCAGGGGTTTCGGGTCTTGCCACCGAACCAGACGTCACCCCAGGCGAGGGCGCCCAGGGTCAGCTTGGCCACCACCACGGCTCCGGCCCCCTCGAGACGCTGCACCACGGTGGC
>CALZJC010000318.1 GCA_945787525.1 Thermoanaerobaculia bacterium
AATCACTCAGAGTCCTCCTCATAACCGGCTACGCCGAGCAGGCTTTGCGCCGCCAGCACGACCTCGACCCGAGGTTTCCTTTGTTGACAAAGCCCTTTACCATGAGTGATCTCACCATGAAGGTGCGAGAGATCCTCGATGTCGATGTGACTCACCAGGAGGACTCGGCGGTGGCCCAATGAACGACGCTGCACGCCGCGTCCTCGTCCTCGACGACGACCCGGGGATCCTCAAGCTGCTTGCCGCGCGCTGCCGCGAGCTGCCGATTCACCTCGTCCAATGCACCGAGCTCGAGGCCGCCGAGACCCTGATGGATCACATGGAATTCGGCGTCGTCGTCGTCGACCTGGAGGTCTCCGAGCTGGGCGGGCTCGAGGGGATCCGACTGATCCGGCACGCGGTCACCAACTTCGCCCAGACCGAGGTTGTCGTCTTCAGCGGCAACGTCACGCCGTATGCCCATCAGCTGGCTACCGCCCTGGGCGTCATCGAAGTCTTTCAGAAGCCGGGCGACCTCGGCAAGCTGATCGATCTGGTGCGCGACCTCACGACTGATCTGTTCGCGCCCGGGCAGACCGAGATCCAGCACCGGCTGACCGCCGTGGAGCCTCTCGAGGTGGTCGTCAACGCCAGGCGAGTGTCGACGGTCTTCCAGCCCATCGTCCAGCTGAGCCCGAACGGCCAGCCGGACAAGCTCTTCGGGGTCGAGGCGCTGTCGCGCGGACCGGCCGACTCGTTCCTGAGCAATCCGCTCATCCTCTTCGACTACGCCGTCCGCAAGGAGTTCGTGTTCCAGACCGACTCTCTCTGCATCGGGACCGCGCTGGCCGCCGCCAGAAGCCTGTCGCCACTGACGCGTCTCTTCGTCAATACCCATCCCCGAGCGCTGTCGCACCCGGAATACCCGGCGGCGCTGGAGAATCTCCTGGAGTCCCACGATCTGCCGCGTGAACGGGTCGTTCTGGAGGTGACCGAGCAGTCGGCGATCCTCGACTCGAAAGGGCTGGCCGCGATCCTCGAGCAGGTGCGCGGTCAGGGTGTCCAGATCGCCCTCGACGACTTCGGCACGGGCTCGTCGAATCTGCATCTGATCCACGACCTGCGGCCCGAGTTCTTGAAGATCAGCGGACGTTTCTGCGACGGCATCGCCACCCAGCCGGCAAAGCAGGCGATGGTCAGAGCCGCGGTGGGGCTCAGCCGGGACCTCGGCATGCAGACGATCATGGAGAGAGTCGAGACCGACGAGGAGCTCGAGGTCGTGCGCGCGCTGGGCCTCGATTACGTCCAGGGGCACCGTCTCGGGCGGCCTCAGGCCGTAGATGAGCTGGGCGCGACCTGGCCGGAGGCTGTCGCCGGCGGCACGCGGGACGGGTCGCCGACCGACTGAGCAGCCGCCCGCGAGCCGGCACGCCGGCGGCTTTCCGTCCACCGGCGGCTGGCCGGTGCCCTCACCGAGGCTCACCACCCGATCACATCCTGGAGAGCCGGACGGCGCTGCTATGCTGGCGGCCCATCGTCAGACATTCGGTCTTGAAGTTGCGGATCCCACGGTCGGAGGAACGATGAAGGCGAGCAAGACGAACCCGGTCTCCAAGAGGGCGGCCGCGGGCAAGAAGACGGACGCCACCAGGCGGACCGCCGAGCGGCAACTCACCTGTTTCGTGATCATCGGCTTCGGCCGCAAGACCGACTTCGCGACCGGCCGGGTGCTGGATCTCGACAAGACCTACGAGCAGCTCATCCGTCCCGCCTTCGACCGCGTCAACGTCAACGCTTTCCGCGCGATCGACGCCAATCTGACCGGCAGCATCAACCGGATCATGTACCGATGGATCTACGCGGCGGACATCGTCGTCGCCGACCTGTCGACGCTGAACGCCAACGTGTTCTACGAGCTGGGTGTGCGGCACGCGCAGAAGCCGAACACGACCATCATCATCGCCGAGTCGGTCTTGATGAGCAAGATCCCCTTCGACCTGAGCTCCTTCGTGATTCACCAGTACCACCATGGCGGAGACGAGATCGCGCCGCAGGAGCAGGAGCGCTTCGTGGCCCACCTGGCCAAAGTGCAGCAAGGCATCCTCGACTCGTGGCAGGCGGCGCGCAAGCTGGATCCGAACGCCCAGATCGAGGGCGACAGCCCCGTCTACGCCTATCTTCCCGGTATGACCGGTCCACACTGGGAGGCACAGACCCGGCTCGTGCCGCCGCCCTACGTTCCACCTGCCAAGCGCCGCCAGCAGGCCGCCAAAGCGGGTGAGTCGCTCAGCAGCATCATCGATGCGGCGGAGGCGGCCAAGGGGCGCCAGGAGTTCGCCGAGGCGATCCGGCTCTTCGAGACGGCGATCGAGACCGCCGGCCAGGAGAAGCCCGACACATTCCTCGCCCAGCGGCTGGCCCTGGTCACCTACAAGAACGGCGAGGCCAGAGATGCCGACGGCAACCTCGACAGGGACAGAGCGATCGCGGCCCTCGGCGAGGCCGAGAAGATCCTCGCCCGGTACTGCGCCCCCAAGATCTCCACCGACCCGGAGACCCTGGGTCTCTCCGGCGCGCTGAACAAGCGGCTGTTCGACCTGACCGGCGATCTCGAGTACCTGAACCGGGCGATCGCCTCCTACGAGCGTGGCTTCTACGTCAAACAGGACTACTACAACGGCATCAACGTCGCCTTCATGTACACCGTTCGCTCGCTGCTCCTCGAGGATCGCTTCGACGCCATCGTCAGCTTCGGTCACGCCAACATGATCCGCAGAAAGGTGGGCGAGATCTGCCGCGAGATCATCGACAGCGACGAGTTCCACTCGCGCGGCGACAGGCAGTGGGTCCTGATGAGCCTGGCCGAGGTCTACCAGGGGCTCGGCCAGACCGCCGACGAGCAGCGGCTGGCCCGCCGCATCGAAGCCGAGGCCGACGAGTTCGGGATGGCCAGCTACTCCCGGCAGAGGGCCGCGCTGGCGGACGCCATGGCCAGGTTCCACGACCGCCTGCGCCCGGAGGAGCTCAACCCATCCGCCGCCGCGACGCCGGCCGGGAGCCCCCTCGGAACCGCCGCCTCGCAGGAGACCGAAGACGCCTCCCGAAAGCCCGCCCCTCCGCTGATCGCCACGTCGCGGCTGGTCGAGACCGGCGCCAGGGCGGCGGCCCTGGGCAGCAGCCCGATCACCATCGACGCCAACCTGGCCGACAAGCCGATCAAGTCGATCGAGGTGAACTGCAGGATCGAGTACGAGTGAGCCGAGGCGCTGCTTCCAGCGCGGGCCGCTAGACGATCTTCTCGCGGATCCGCGCCGACAGGATGTCCATCGCCCAGACGGTGGCGGCGATGAGCAGCACCAGGGTGCCCACCTCCCCCCACTGCCCCAGATCCACCCGTGGCTTCAAGATGTAGCCGATGCCGCCGCCGCCGACGAAGCCGATGATGGTCGACATGCGCACGTTGATGTCCCAGCGGTAGATGGTGAAGGAGAGGAACGGCGGGATGACCTGCGGCACGACGCCGTAGCGCAGCACCTGCAGGGTCGAGGCGCCGGTGGCGGTGATCGCCTCGACCGGGCCGTCGTCGATGTTCTCGATCTGCTCCGAGTAGAGCTTCACCAGGGCGGCGATGGAGTGCACCCACAGCGCCAGCACGCCGGCGAACGGGCCGATGCCCACCCAGGAGATGAAGATCAGCGCCCAGACCAGCGGCTCGACCGAGCGGGTGATGTTCATCAGCGCCCGCACCAGGGTGTAGAGGCCCCGTGCCAGCGGGCTGTCGCGGGTGAGGTTGCGCGCCGCGAAGAACGACAGCGCGAAGGCCACCGGGATGGCGAAGGCGGTGGCCATGAAGGCCAGGAAGATCGTCTGCACCAGGAGGATGACGCCCTGGTGCAGGATCGACATCTCGGGATGCAGCAGGCCGCGCACGATGTCGCGCGCCTTGGAGAACTGGGTCAGGAAGGTGACCAGCTGCACTTCGGTGATCAGCCAGCCGGTGAAGACGGTGAGCTCGATCAGCAGCGCCGAGAACCAGCCGCGCAGCGTCCGGGTCCAGGGCCGCACCTCGGCGCTCTTCTCGAGACCGGCCGCCGCGAGCCCCGGCGAGGCGCCGACGACCCGCGCCAGAGCCTGCCAGGCCAGCGCCAGCGCCAGCGCCGCCATCAGCAGCCGGCCGTAGTGCAGCAGGTCGAGGATCTCCTCCGGCGTCAGCAAGAGGCCGGTCGGCCCCTGTCGACCCGAGAAGGCGATGTAGAGGAACTCGGCCATCAGCAGGAACAGGTAGATCAGGGCCAGGTCCACCGCCAGGGCCCTGGGCCGCGCCTGCCAGCTGTCGGGCTCGGGGCCGGCCATCATGCCTCCGCCACCAGCCCCGCCACGGGCTCGGCGTCCTCGCCGTAGATCTCGCGAAAGGTGTCGGCGGTGAACTCGTCCGGACCGCCCTCGTAGACCAGCTCGCCGTCGCGCAGCGCCACCAGCCGGGTGGCGTAGCGCTGGATCAGGTCGACGTCGTGCAGGGTGCACACCACGGTCATCCCCTCCTCCCGGTTGAGCGCCTCGATGTGGCGCATCACCGAGTGGCGTAGCGCCGGATCGAGCGAGGCCACCGGCTCGTCGGCGAGGATCAACCGCGGGTTCTGCATCAGCGCCCGGGCGATGGCCACGCGCTGCTGCTGGCCGCCGGAGAGCTGCCCGGGGCG
>CALZJC010000319.1 GCA_945787525.1 Thermoanaerobaculia bacterium
TAACCGTCGCCGATGTTGCCAGCGGAAGCGTATCCGCTCCAACGAGGAGATTCGTATCACTAAGCCCATCGTAATTCGGATTGATACCAAGCGTGTCGCTGGCGAGGTCCTGCACCGAAATCAAATTGCCGGCACGAAAAATGTCAAGCGGATCTTCAAGCTGCAACTCCCCAAGCGCCTCGAGAGAGACGGGAAACGCGGTGAGCCCGGAGCTGACACTGTCTCCGAACTGACCGCCGAAGGTGATCTCGGTAGCCGCTCGCACCAGCCCCGGAAACTCGAGCCCGACCCTCAGATGGTGCAGGCGGTCGGGGTCGTGAGGCGGTATCGGGACGACCCTCGGGTCCCGGACCTCCAGGGGCTCGCCATCGAAAACAGCGATGGCGCCGATAGGCTCGTTGTCTTCCGACAAGCTCTGCCAGCTGAGTCGTGCCTCGACTCCGTGGGTCGATCGGTCACGGTCCAGGGTGATGGTGATCTCCGTCTGCTTCGGAGCCAGATTCACCCATTGGCTGGCTCGTCCGATCTCGCCTCCGTCCGGCGCGTATGCGATGGCCTCCAGCAGATGAGGCAACAGCTCTTCTGCGAAGTCGACCTCGAGGGCCCAGGGGGCTCCATGGAGAGTCGCCACGGCCCGCGCATCCAATCGGATCTCCAGTGCCGCGACATCCCCCTGGACCTGGAGCTCCACCTGGTTCGGTCCGGTGATCAGGGCGCCGAGGAAAAGGGTGATGAACTCGACCACGGGATCAGCCTCTGGTTGCCGACAGCCTCACGGTCTCCGACTGTACCTTCAACCACCCCTGGGGGCGGCGACAGAAGCGCGGACCGGAGCGAGGATGGGCGCGGAGGTATCTCGAATGAAGCACTGGAAGGGCCTTGCCGTGGCGGCCGTCGCGGCTCTCGTCGTCTGCTGCGCTGGCGCCGCCGGGGAAGAGGAGGCCGTGAAAGCGGCGCCGGCGATCGACGACGCGGCCGAGGAGGCGATCGCGGCGGCCAACCAACGGCTGCTCGATGCCTACCTGGCGCGTGACCTGGAGCGCTGGCTCGCAGGGTTCGCCGAGGATGTCGTGCTGATGCCGCCCGGCGTGATGATGATCGTCGGGCTCGACGCCCTGCGCGAAGCCAGCCGGATCCAGTTCGGCGAGCTCGAGAAGTACGAAGTCGCGATCGAGGGCGAACCCGCCGAGATCGTCGTGGCGGGCGGCTGGGCCTACACCCGTACCAGCTATGAGGCCCGGTACCAGCCGCTCGACGGCGGCGAGCCGATCCTCGATCGAGGCAGATCGCTGGCCATCTGGGAGCGTCAACCGGACGGCGCCTGGCTGGTATCGCGCTACATCTCCAACCGGCCGCTGCCCGGCCCGCGCTAGCGCGTCAGGCTGCGCAGGGTCCGCTGGATCATGCCGAGCCTCTCGGTGAGGAGGCGCGACATGAAGTGGTGCAAGGCGATGGCCAGGTCCGGCTCGTCGGTCTCCATGCGGTGGAGGGCTCCGGCCGACAGGCGGTAGATGATGCTCGGCGTCTCGGTGACCACCGAGGCGGTCCGGGAGGTGCCCTGGTAGAGCTCCTCCTGACCCACCACCGAGCCGGCGCCCATGGTCAGCAGGCGGACCTCGGTGCCGTCTCCCAGCTCCATCTGCGCGGTGATCCGCCCGGACTCGACGAGATAGACGTCGTCGGCCGGATCGTCCTGGCGCATCAGCAGGTGGCCCGCCGGGACCTCCATCCTCTCGAGAAAGCGCATCAGCCGGGGCGTCTCGACCGACACCAGGACTCTGGCGAGCCGCTCGTCCAGCGGCAGGTGGGGCTCTTCCAGAGCGAATGACCGAGCCAGCAGGATCTGGTCTTCGCACCACTCCACGGCCCGATCGAGCTCCGGAAACCAGCGGACGACGACGTCCTCGCCGTCGCGGATCCCGTTGCTCTCGAGCTGGCTCCGGATGTCGGGCGACGTGTGGACGAAGATCAGCCCCGTTGCCTGGCTCTCGGCGAGCTTGCGCATCTTGACGAAGCCCAACAATGCCGAGGAGTCGATGCCGCTGACCAGCCGTAAGTCGAGCATTAGGTAGCGCACCGCCGGCAGGCCGGCCTCGCCCATCCGCTGCCGCAGCCGCTCGACCAGCTGGTTGGCGGTACCGAAGAAGAGAAAGCCCTGGAGTTGGAGAATGAACAGCTCGTGGCCGTGCACCCTGAGCGCCCGGCCGTGCTTCGGCGGCCGCTGCACCTTGCTGGTGTAGGTCGCGCCTGAGAGCGCGTTCTTGACGACGTTGATCCGGCTGTAGTTGACCACGAAAAGGATCACGGCGATCGCGACGCCCAGCCCGACGCCCTCGAGGAAGCCGACCGTGGCGATCGTCAGGAGGATCGAGATCACCACCAGATAGTCGAACCTGGGCAGCTTGAACCAGGCGTCCCAGACCCACTCGACCAGGAAGGCGAGCCCGAGGAAGAGCAGCAGGCCGCCCAGCACCGGTATCGGGAACAGGGTCAGCAGCGTCGAGCCGAAGAACAGACAGGCCGCGCACAGGCCGGCCGAGATCAGCCCGACCAGGCGGCGGTCGGGGGCGATCCGGTGGCCGAGGGCCGAAAGGGCCAGGGTCTGGAAGCCGACCAGACCGCCGCCCAGGCCGGCGAGGATGTTGGCGGCGCCGGCGGCGCGCAGCTCACGATCCAGATCGATGTCGCGCTCTACGACCAGCTCGAGGCCGGTGGCGTTGAGCAGCAGCGCCACCATGCCGGCGAGCATGACCGCCAGCATGCTGGGCGCCTCGGCGAAGATCGCGCCCCAGCTGACCTGGCCGAGCAGCTCCGGTCCGAGCGGGCGCCAGAGGTCGCCGGCGGGCAGCGGCTCGAGGAGCCAGCCGCGCGCCGTCGCCTCGGCGACCGACGTCCCGGTCGCCGCCAGCAGAGCGAAGAACACCGTAATGGCTCCAACCAGCAGTGCCGGCAGGGCCAGGAAATGGCTGGTGCGGCGCAGGATCACGAGCAGCAGAACGCCAAACACGAGTCCGGGCAGCCAGCGGATGACCGTCTCGGTCTCGAGCAGGGCGGGGAGGTTGGCCCGGGTCAGCGGCAGATCCGCCAGCACGCCCACCGAGCCTTTGAGCAGCAGCCACCCGGTGCCGGCCAGGAAGCCGCCGATCACCGGGTAGGGGATGAAACGGCTCAGGCCGCCCAGCTTGAAGAACCCCAGCGCCAGAAAGAACAGGCCCGTCGACAGTGTCGTCAACGCGATCGCGGCGACCACGGTGGCGAAGAGCTCGTTCTCCCCGGTGTTGGCCGGCAAGGCGGCTGCCACCGACGCGGCGATCAGGGCGGTGATCGCCGCTGGCACGTCCTGCGGCGTGGCGACCATGCCGCGGAACGAGCTGGTCAGCGCGATCAGCCCCGCCATCACCGCGGCGGTGAACAGCCCGAGGCTGATCCCCTTCGGGGCGATCGGCGCGAGATCGCCGGAGAAGATCAGGACCGCGAACGAGATGGCGACGATCACCACCACGATGCCGACGATCAGTCCGGCCAGCAGACCGGTCAGCCAGGTGGTGGGTCTCAAGGCGACTCTGCCGGTTCCCTCTAGGGAGGATAGCTGTCGGCGATCTGGCGATCGGTATCCGCCAGGCTCTTGAAGATGGCGATGTCGGTACCGGTGCATCGCTGGGCGCCCATGGCGTTGGCGTACCGGGCGGCCTGGAGGAAGTCCCCGGTCTTGAGATAGCCGAAGGCCAGACCGCCGGCGAACGCCTCGACGGCGCCTGTGGTGTCGACCACGTGCTCCACCGGCACGGCCTTGACGAAGTTCTCCCGCACCTCGCCGGCCTCGTTCTTGAAGTAGACGGCGCAGCCGGCCTCGCTGAGCGTCACGTAGACCGCCTTGACGCCGCGGTCGAGGCAGTGGCGCGCCAGCTTGATCATCTCGTCGAGCGGCAGCTGGCTGTCGAACTCCATCGCCTGGAGCTGGTGCGGCGTGTACTCCTTGCCGTACCAGCAGCAGCGCGCCTCCTCGAGGTTCATCTGCAGGATGTCGACGTGGGGCAGCCACAGATCCCGATCGATCCAGAACTTCGGCTGGCGCTCGCCGCGGCGGGTGCAGGCCCGGGTCTGACCGTGCGCCGAGAGGATGACCAGGCCCTGGCCATGGGCCTTGATGTGTGCCAGGGTCTCGCGGGCGATCTCGAAGTCGGTCACCGGGACGCAGACGAACGCGTCGGCGTCCAGCAGGCCCTCGAGGTCGTCCGGCACGATCGGGTTCATGAAGGCGGTCTGCCGCTCCTCACGCCGCTCCTCGTCCAGGTGTTTGAGCGTGATCACGTCGCCCATGTCCTGTTCGCAGGTGACGTGGGCCGGGTCGGCGTCGGGAAACCGCGCCAGGATCTCCAGGATCGGCCGGTGATCGACCTGCCGCACGTGAGTGACCAGCGCGATCTCGCCGCGACCGCCCATCAGCGCCGACAGCGCCGCCACCGAGTTCAAGCCGCAGCCGTACTTGTCCACCACCGTGCCCTCGTGGGTCGTGATGTGGTCGCGGGGCACGGGCCCCAGAACCGCGACTTTGTAGGTCTCCGCCATGACCGGCCCTGATACCTCGAGGCCACAGAGGTACTGGTTCGATGACCCGGGAATCATATCGGCCCTGGCGTGAAAGACCACCGGACTCGTCAGGCAGCTGTCCGTGCC
>CALZJC010000320.1 GCA_945787525.1 Thermoanaerobaculia bacterium
CAGGAGCCGGAGGCCGGCACGGCCGGCCCTTCGAGGGCCGCCAGACGCGGGCCGGTCGGCGGCGGCTCCAGCACACCGTCGATCAGTGCCCGCCGCAGGTGATCGCGGCGGACGACGAAACCGGCGCGCTGGTCGTCGGGGATGGGCGGAGCCGGCTCCACCTTCATCGCCAGCGGGTTGACCCAACGCCCGCTGCGCTGCACCCGATAGTCGAGGTGGGGGCCGCTCGCCAGCCCGGTGGACCCGACATGACCGATAGTGTCGCCCTGCGACACGCGGCGGCCGCTGCGGATACCAGGGGCAAAACGGGACAGGTGCAGATAGGCGGTCAGATAGCCGTTAGGATGGCGCACCTTGACCGTCCGGCCGCCACCCCCGTCCCAGCCGGCGAAGACCACCGTGCCGCTGCCGGTGACGCGGACCGGCGTGCCGGTCGGCGCCCCGTAATCGACCCCGTAGTGCGGCCGGTATCGCTTGAGTACCGGATGGAAACGCCGTCCACTGAAACTCGAGGTGACCCGCGAGTAACGCAGCGGCGAGCGCAGGAAGAGCTTGCGCAGCGGCCGCCCCTCGGCATCATAGTAGCCTGGTGGATCACCGAATCGGTAGGCCTCGTGCAGGCGACCGTCGTTCTCGTAACGCAGCGCCAGGATCTCGCCGATCGACTCGAAAGTGCCGTCGAGAAAGACCTCCTCGTAGACGATCTCGAAGCGGTCTTCGAGCCGCAGGTCGCGGTTGAAGTCCAGGTCCCACTGCAGCACCTCGGCCATCTCATAGGCCACGACCGGGCTGCCGCCGGCGCGCTGGATCGAGCCTTCGAGCGATCCGCGCAGCTCACCGGCGACCCGCCGCACGCGGCTGCTGCGGGTGAACGGCCGCCATGAACCGGACCAACCCTGTTCATCGCGCCGCGCCGCCACCCGCCCCCGGCCCGCCAGGGTCAGGCGAAACTCGCGGACCTCGGCCGCCGCGTCCATCACCGCCGCATAGCTGTCCTCGGGCCGCAGCCGGCGCAGATCCACGTACTCCGCCAGGGCCAGGGTCAGCTCGTGGCTCTCGACCGGCTCCAGACCCAACTCGTCGAGCACCTCGCTGAGAGTCTCACCGCGGCGAAAGCGCTCTTCCGCCGCCACCGAGTCGATCGCCCGCCGCAGACCGGGGTCGGCCGAGAGGAAACGAGCGGCGGCCCGGGAGTAGGGCGCCGCCGCCTGATGCGCCAGCCGGGAGTCGGCGTCTCGCCGGGCGCGCCGCGCCGCGACATGCAGCAAGAAGGCGGCCAGGGCCAGGCCGAGAATCACGCCCATCCGCACCGACTTCGAGCGCACTCCGATCAAATCGCCATATCCCCGGTCCCTCAGACTGGCCGCCGCGAACCGGACGGCGACCTCATGCTAGCAGCCCGTGGTAGAAGTCTGGACGGTCGCGCGACAAGGGGTTTCGGCCCGCCTGCGGCGTTGCTCGTCGTCCACGATGACCGCCGGCGCTACTCGATGGCGCCGCGGATCAGCGGGTTCGGATCGTCGGTCAGGTTTACGTTGACGGCGGTCACGCCATCCTTGAAGACCAGCAATCGCGGCACCTGCGTCACGTTGTGACGCTTGGAGAAGTCGGCGTTGCCGGAGTCCAGAAAGACGGGCACCGCCAGCTTCTGGCCCCGCAGGAAGCGATCGACGCTCTCCGAGCTCTCCTGGAAGACCACGCTTAGGACGCGGGCTCGGTTGCCCCAGTCGGCCTCGATCCGGTTCAGTCGGTCGACGATGTTGCCCCCGCGGGGCGACCAGGTGGTCCAGACGACGACGATCACCAGTCCGCTGGCGATCGCCGGCGGTTCCAGCGCCGCGCCACCGCCCAGCCGCGGCAGGCTCCACTGCGCCGCCGCCGGGGAGACGGCGGTGAGCAGCGCGACAAGACAGATCGCGGCGGTGATTCGCTGCCGGCGGGCCTCTTCCATCGTCGCCGCCAATGCTATTCGAAGAGCTGGCCGCGGCGGTGCGGCAAGCTGGTCAGGATCCTGCGGCGTAGCCGCGACGGCGCGGTGGCTCGCGTACAGCGCTGGCGGAGGAGCTGCAGAAGGCGCTCCTTGTAGGCGACTTCGCGGGCACACTCCGGGCAGAGCTCGACATGGCGGCGCAGCGAGACGCAGATCTCCTCCTCGAGCTCGTTGTCGGTGTAGAGGAAGATGACCTCTTGAACGCTGCTACATTTCATGCCGCACGGGTCCCCGCCTGAGGTGCCGACCTATCTTTCCAACTGACTGCCAGGCGTCGTTATTCCGACGCGTCGGCAGCGGTGCGATTCGTCGTGCCCGGCCGCGAGCGCATTTTCGCGGGCTCGGCGTCGTTCCGCAGATAGCCGTGGTCGCGGGCGTAGCTCAGCATGCTCGCCTCGAGCAGCTTGCGGCCACGATACAGGCGGCTCATGACGGTGCCCACCGGCAGCTCCAGGATCTCGGCGATCTCCTTGTAGCTGAAGCTCTCGAGATCGGCCAGCACGACCGCCATCCGGTAGTCGGTGGGCAGGTCGTCCAGGGCCCGCTGCACGTCCTCGTCCAGGACATCCTCCAGCAGCTCTTCCTCGGGGCTCTTGATACGGCGCTTCACCTCGTCGCTGACCTGGGTCTCGAAGCTCTCCTCGATCTCGGCGAAGTCGCTCTGCGGCGGCCGCTGCTGACGGCGACGGTAGTTGTTGATGAAGGTGTTCTTGAGGATCTTGAAGAGCCAGGCCTTGAAGTTGGTGCCCTCCTGGAACTTGTCGTAGTACTTGTAGGCCTTGAGGTAGCTCTCCTGGACCAGATCCTCGGCGTCTTCGGCGTTGCGGGTCATACGGAAGGCGGTGTTGTACAGCGAGTCCACGAAGGGCATGGCCGCCGCCTCGAAATCCCATCCCTTGCTCTGATCGGCTGATCTCTTGGCCATCTTCGACTCCGCAGGCGCTCTTGCCGGCACGTCTCTGATACGCACGAGCTGTGCCAGGAGTCTACACCGGACGTGGCGGCGGTCTTTACGGGACGCGCCCCGGCGAAGACGTCAAAGCCCCGCCCGACGCCCGCCAATGTGGCTCCTCGGTCCGCCGCGGGTCCGCAAGGGCGCTGCGGTCGGCGCCTGTCGTCAGGGCAGCTGCAGCAGGCTGGCCTTGGCCAGCTCGACGATCGGGCCCGGCAGGATGCCGAGGAGCACGGTGATCACCGCGCAGAGGCCGATCGCGCCGGCCAGCAGCCGCGAGGGCAGCGGCGTCGGGGTGTCGTCCTCGGCATCGCGCAGGTACATGTAGACCACGATGCCCATGTAATAGTAGAGCGACACGGCGCTCATCAGCACGCCGACCACGGCCACCCAGGTCCAGCCCGACTGCACGGCCGCGGCGAACAGGTAGACCTTGCCAAAGAACCCACCGGTCGGTGGGATACCGGTGAGCGCCAGCATGAAGATCAGCATCATCGCCGCCAGGAACGGCGACCGACGGGCCAGCCCGGCATAGTCGGCGTAGGTCTCGCCGGCGTACTCGCGACGCTCGAGCAGGATGACGGTGGCGAAGGTCCCCAGGGTGATGAAGCTGTAGGCCAGCATGTAGAACAGCACCGCCCACAGTCCATCCTCGGTGGCGGCGAGCACCCCGATGAGCACATAGCCGGCGTGGGCGATCGAGCTGTAGGCCAGCATGCGCTTGACGTTCGACTGGGTGACAGCCGCCAGGTTGCCCCAGATCATCGTCACCACGGCCACCGCCGCAACGACGATCTGCCACTCGACCAGCAGCGGCGCCAGCCCCTGATAGAGGATGCGCACCAGGATGGCGAACGCGGCCGCCTTGGAGCCCACCGCCAGGAACGCGGTCACCGGGGTCGGCGCTCCGACGTAGACGTCGGGGGTCCAGACATGGAACGGCACCGCCGCGACCTTGAAGAACAGCCCGATGGCCAGCAACAGCCAGCCGAGGCTGACCAGCATGCCCTCGGCCGCCATCGCCGCCGGCAGCCGGGCCGCCAGCTCGGTCAGCTGCACCGTGCCCGTAGCGCCGTACAGCAGCGAGATGCCGTAGAGCAGAATGCCGCTCGACAGGGCGCCGAGGATGAAGTACTTGAGCGCCGCCTCGTTGGACCGGCGCTCGCGCTTGAAATAGCCGGCCAGGATGTAGCTCGACAGCGCCATCAGCTCCAGCGAGATCCAGATCGACAGCAGATTGAAGCCGCTGGCCATGAACAGCATGCCGGTGGTGGCGAACAGCAGCAGCGCATAGAACTCGCCGGCCGGATAGCCCCCCTCCTCGACGAAGCGCATCGACAAGACGATCGTCAGGGCGGTGGCGAGGAGGAAGATGCCCTTCCAGAAGAGCGCGTAGCCATCGATCATGAACATGCCGGCGAGGATCGCCTCGCCGCCCACCGCCGGGCCCTGAACGGTCAGGACGAGGGCGCCGACGACCGCCAGCGAAACCAGCGAGATCAGCGCCGTGGTCCGGTGGGCGAGGCCGCGGCCGATGCTGCCCACCGCCAGCACCACCATGCCGGCCACCGCCAAGAAGATCTCCGGCGCGAGAAGCAGGAACTCACGAGGTTCGATGGCGCCCAACGGTTACTCTCCCGCCAGCTATCCGGCCGGTCTCGCGGCGCCGCCACGCTCGGCCACCGCCTGGGCGGAGCTCGGGTCGACCTTGCTCAC
>CALZJC010000321.1 GCA_945787525.1 Thermoanaerobaculia bacterium
CACCACACCCTCGAGTTCCAACACGAGGCGGTCGAGGCCACGCGCTCGGCCCTCCCCGGCGACCGCAGGATCCAACACCGAACCCGTTTGAGTCGCAACGGCACGTACCTCTCCGTCACCGTCACCGCCACGGTGGTGTCGGCCGACGAGCTGAGGAGCGTGTACGACGCCCTTTGGCACGTGGGCGGGGTGATTACGGTGCTGTGACGGCTTGCCCGCGAGAGCGCGGCTTCCCCGATTCCCCAACCACACAGAGGATCCCCCAATGAACCGACGAGCGATACTCGCCGCGGCGTTCCTCACCCTGTTCGCGTTCACGGCCTTTGAGGTCGGGCGGGCCGGTGAGTCGGGCGGGGGCGCCGAGTCGGCGCCCCCGCGAGGGTGTTATTCGGATCAGGAGTGCGGTGCGATCCAAGCGGGCTGCCCACAGGTGGCGGATCTCGACGCCGGAAGCCCTGTGCGATCCAGTCAGACCAGTGCTGCCGATCGTCATGTCACCCGCTCCGTCGACGCCGCGCCAGCGCCCCGGCGCCGAGCAGCACCGCCAGCCCGGCGGTCAGCGGGTCGATCGCACCAGAGCCGCCGTTGCCGGTCGAGTGGGCCTCGTCCCGGAACATCGGCTGCTCGCGGTCGGCGCGGTAGCTGCGGATCGGTTGCGGCGCGCGGCTCACCTGCGCCTGGTGCTCGCGGGCGGTGCGGCGCTGGTTGCGCCGGTCGATGCCGCGGGCCTGGTAGGCGGCGTCGGTCAGCACCACCATCGAGGTCTCGTCGGTCACCAGCTGGTAGTCGACGCCGAGCTGGCGGCTGATGTCGGTGAGCTCGCTTTGAGGCAGCAGACCGGCCCGGGTCTGGGCCTCGAACGCCTCGATCCGGTGCAGCGCCCAGAGCCTCTCGATCTCGGGGTTGTCGGTGTCGATCTCGGGGAAGTCGACGGTTGTCCGGTAGGTCTCGTCCTTGCCGGTGAGCCGCGCCTCGAGGGTCACCGCGGCGCGCCCCGGCTTGCGGTAGCGGCCGAAGATGACGACCTGCTGGCCGCGGTAGACCTTGCCGATCGCGCCGGTGCTGTCGTCGAAGACGTCGACGCCGCGGATGCGGATGTCGGCGTCGTGCAGCGCCTCGTGGGTCACCTTGCCTCTGGCCAGGACGATCTGGCCGAGGATGTCGTCCTCGTTGGAGACCTGGGCCCAGAAGCCGCCGGAGGCGTCGCAGACGGTCCGCATGAGCGGCCAGTTGGCGCTGTTGCCGAGCAGAAAGCCGAAGACCCGCACGTCGGTCGTCTTCATCAGCTGGTGAAACTCGCGCGGCTCGAGCACCCCCTGGTTGGTCACCGCGTCGGTGACCAGGATGACGCTGGTGGCGCGGTCGTCGTCGAGGTCCGCGAGGCCCAGCTGGAGGCCGTCGTACAGATTGGTGCTGCCGTTCGACGACAGACCGGCGAGCCGGCCGACGGTACGCTGGACGTTCTCGGGCGTCGCCTGGACCCAGCCATTGGTGAAGCGGCGGGCGCGGCTGCTGAAGGTGACGATGCGGTAGCGGTCCTCTGGCCGAAGCTCCGTGACCGCCTGCGACACCGCCTTTGCGAGGGTGCCGATCTTGCCGGCCATGCTGCCCGAGACGTCGAGCACGAAGCTGTAGTCCGAGCCGCCGGTGATCGGCCCGAGGTCGACACCCGGCGTCAGCACCATCATGAAGGTGCCCGGCTGCGACGGGTCGGCGCGATAGGGGATCACCTCGAGCCGGCCCGGCAGGTGGTCTGCGAGACGGTAGTAGAAGACCACGTCGCGGTCGAGGGAGGCGTCCTGGCGCTCGAACCGGGCGCGATAGTGGCCCGGGCCGAGATCCTCGATGGTCGCCACGGCCTCGAGACCCGGCAGCCGCACGTCGGCCACCGGTGCGGCGCTCTTGAGCTCGATCTCGAAGCTCATCGTGCCGTCGACCTTCTCGCGCGTGACCCAGAAGGATTGCGCCGCCAGGTCGTCGGTGCCGCCGTCCTCGAGTGGATAGAGGTAGCGGCCCACCGCCGTGTCGATCTCGATCGGCTGGTAGTAGACGAAGCGGATCCGCGTGCGGTCACCGGCGGGCACCGGCGTGACGCGGAACTCGAACGACTGGAAGCCGTTCTTGCTCGCCAGGCCGGCGTCGTGCCCCTGCTCCTTCTCCTCCTCGTAGATGGTCTCCGCCTCGTCCTTGGGCAGGACCTCGCCGTTGAGCTCGAGCTCGCCGGCGTAGATCGTCACCTCGGAGAGCGAGGCGCTCTTGGGCAGCGGAAAAGAGTAGAGGGCCTCCAGGTCGCGGTCGTTGGGGTTGAAGAAGGTCTGCTGGACCTCGGTGCGGGCGAAGCCGTTGTTGATCACGACGCGAACGTCGTGCGCCTCGATGCCGATCGGCTGATCAACCGCGTCGACCGGCGTGAGGGTCCCGGCGGCCAAGGCCGGGATGACCGGCGCCACGAGCGCCAAAACGATTGCGATCAGGAATCTGAGGGTCTTCATCTTCTGGCTCCTGTTGCGGTTTCGCGGGCCATTCCGCGATGAGGGCCAGAAGAGCAGGAGAGGTGCCAGCGCTTCGCGCGCGATCTAAGCAGTTGAGATGACACGAGTTAGTGCAGCTTTCGACGCAGGGGGCCCGTCCGGTGCGTGGTCACGACATGTGGTTTAGGTATACATTTCTTGTACACTGGACCCATGTGGATGACTCCGGAAGAGCGCCGTCTGGCCCGATGCGTAGCGCGGCTCGCCTACGCCAATCCGTTCCTCGGCGAGAGGATCGACTGCGAGCGCGCGATTCTCGGCAGCGACCACGCCGCCGGCCGCCGCTTCTGGCACATGGATCAGGGCTCCGAGCACGTGGCCGCCATCCAGGAGCGGGTCGATCCGCTGGTCGAGGCACTGCGTCGCAAGCTAGGGGGCGGCGAAGTGGAGCTCCCCGAGGGTGAGCTGCGGCTCTACCGCGACGTCGTCTTCTACTGGCTCTACATCCGCTACCAGGACGAGCTCCTGGAGCTCCTCGACCGGGCCGATCACGGCACTCGGCGGGTGGGCGTCTATCGCCGGTTCGCCGCCGATTTCGCGCGCGTCACGGAGCCGGCCGGCGGCTTCGAGGGCGAGATGGACGCGGCTCATATCTTCGCCTTCCTCTTCCAGGTCCGCCGGGCCTTCCATCTCATCTTCCGCCAGATCTACGGCGGCTCGATGCCCGCCGCCGAGCTGCGCGCCAGCGTCTGGCAGTCGGTCTTCACCAACGACATGCGCCGCTACCGCCGCTCGCTGTACCGCCGCATGGGCGACGTGACGACGCTGATCACCGGCCCGTCGGGCACCGGCAAGGAGCTGGTGGCCCGCGCCGTGGGCTTCTCGCGCTACATCCCTTTCGACCCGGGTAAGGAGGCTTTCACCGAGCAGTTCGAGAGCTCTTTCTACCCGCTCAATCTCTCGGCGCTCTCGCCGACCCTGATCGAGTCCGAGCTCTTCGGCCACCGTCGCGGCGCCTTCACCGGCGCCCTGGAAGACCGCTCCGGGTGGCTCGAGGCCTGCCCGCCGCTGGGCACCATCTTCCTCGACGAGATCGGCGAGGTCGATCCGGCGATCCAGGTCAAGCTGCTGCGCCTGCTCGAGACCCGGACCTTCCAGCGGCTCGGCGATACCAGGGACCGGCGCTTCGAGGGCAAGATCGTCGCGGCGACCAACCGCGATCTGGCGCGCGAGATGCGGCGCGGCGCCATGCGACAGGATTTCTACTATCGGCTCTGCTCGGACCTCATCGAGACGCCCTCGCTCGAGGAGCAGATCCGAGATGCGCCGGACGAGTTCGGCCACCTGATCGGGAAGCTCGCCCTCAAGATCGCCGGCGAGGACGAGGCGGCCGCCCTGGCGGAAGAGACCCGGCGCTGGATCGAGCAGGAGCTGGGTGCGGGCTACGGCTGGCCGGGCAACGTCCGTGAGCTCGAGCAGTGCGTGCGCAACATCATGATCCGCGGGCGTTACGAGCCGCCGTCGGGTGCCTCCGGCGAGCCCGGCGAGCGACTGGACGCGGCTCTCGCAGGGTGCGGGCTCACCCTGGCTGAGCTCGATGCGAAGTATGTCGAGACGGTCTACGCCAGCACCGGGTCGTACCAGGCGGCGGCGCGACGGCTGGGGATCGATCGGCGAACGGTCAAGGCGAAGCTGCTCGCAGCTTCGGGTCGGACTTCCAGCGGCGGGTGATCGTCATCGTCGCCGGCGCCAGGGCGCGCAGGCTGGCGGCGTGGAGTACGTCTGCCGCCTCTGCTTCGGCGGCGCCCCGCACCGAGAGGCGGACCACGGCATCCGGGTCGAGCGCCTCGAGCGCCCGGCGCAATCGTTCGGCCAGCTGACGGCCGCTCAGGCCTTGGGCTTCGATTTCGAGGTCGATCATCGGTCGACTCGGCAGCTCGTGGAATCTCCAGCGCTCGAGACGGCCGCCGTCGGCGCCGGGGCGCAGGTCGAGAGTCAGGTAGCCCTTGGGCTCGTGGCGCTCGGCCGCACTGGTGCGCTCGATCGATCCGGGATAGAGCACCGGTGCCGCCAGCGGCCGGCCTGCCAGATCGGTGGTCAGGACCTGTCGCCGGTGGATGTGCCCGGCGAGCACGGCGGCGAAGCCCTGGGGGATGTCGCGGCCGCGGAGCACGTCGCCGCCGCG
>CALZJC010000322.1 GCA_945787525.1 Thermoanaerobaculia bacterium
CAGCGACTCCTCGAGCTTGAACTCGGCAATGCGCCGACGCTCTTTGTAGCGCGTCACCCCGGCCGCCTCCTCGAGCAGCTTGCGGCGCTCCTGGGGCTTGCCCGAGAGGATCATGCCGATCTGGCCCTGCTCGATCATCGAATAGCCGCGCAGGCCGAGACCGGTGTCCATCAACAGGTCCTTGACGTCCTTCAGCCGGACCGTCTTGCCGTTGATGGAGTACTGGCTCTCGCCGGTCCGAAAGACTCGCCGGCCGATGGTCAGGTGGTCGCCCTCGAGCTCCTGGAGGCCGCTACCGGTGGACAGCTCGAGAGTCACCTCGGCCATGCCCAGCGGCTTGCGGCCACGGGCGCCGGCGAAGATCACGTCCTCCATCTTGGCGCCGCGCAGGCTCTTGGCGCTGCGCTCGCCGAGCACCCAGATCACCGCGTCGGCGAGGTTGCTCTTGCCGCAGCCGTTGGGTCCCACGACGGCGGTCAGATCGGCGGCCAGCTCGAGCGAGGCCGGGTCGACAAACGACTTGAAGCCCGACACGTTGAGCCGCCGGAGGCGTAGCGGAGGAGCGGTCATCTTCGAGGCGGGAGGATAACAGAGCGCGAACGGCCGCGCCACAACTCGTTGTGTGCCGCCTACCGCCCCCGTACAAGATCTAGTAGGATCTGCCGCCGATGCGCATTGACACGGCAGGCCCTCCGCAATACGATCCGGGCGATTCTGGAGAACGCCTTTGGGCACCAATCTGAAGCCGAAAAAGAGCCTCCTCGACGGCAAGCAGATGGAGCGCGTGATCCGCCGCATGGCGAATCAGCTCGTGGAGCGCAACCGCGGCTCCAAAGAGCTGGTGCTGGTCGGCATCCGCACCCGCGGCGTGCCGTTGGCGGAGTTGCTGGCGGCGGATCTCGAACGGCTGGAGGGGCACTCGGTGCCGCTCGGCATCCTGGACATCACGCTCTACCGCGACGACCTGTCGACCATCGCGCCCCAGCCGGTGGTGCGGGAGACCTCGTTCCCGGACGGCTCGATCGACGGCCGCGTGCTTGTGCTGTGCGATGACGTGCTCTACACCGGTCGCACGATCCGGGCGGCGCTCGACGCGCTGATCGACTTCGGGCGACCGCGCGCGGTGCAGCTGGCGGTGCTCATCGACCGCGGCCATCGCGAGCTGCCGATCCAGGCGGATGTGGTGGGTCGCACGGTCGCCACCTCCGGCGACGAGGTGATCGAGGTTCGCTTCGCCGCGACGGACGGCGATGACGGCGTCGACCTGTTGGAACGCGTCGAGGCATCGTGACCGAATCCACCTGGACGCGCAAGGACCTGCTGGGCATCGCCCAGCTGGAGCCGTCGGAGATCGAGCTGATCCTCGACAGCGCACAGACCTTTCTCGAAGTGGCGCGGCGACCGATCAAGAAGGTGCCGACGCTGCGCGGCAAGACGGTGGTCAATCTGTTCTTCGAGCCCTCGACGCGCACCCGGTCGAGTTTCGAGATCGCCGAGAAGCGGCTGTCGGCGGATTCGCTCAACTTCTCGAGCTCGAGCTCGGCGCTGGTCAAGGGCGAGACCTTGATCGACACGGCGCTCAACCTGCAGGCGATGGCGCCCGACCTGGTGGTCATCCGGCACGGCCACCCGGGCGTGCCGCAGATGCTGGCCGAGCGCATCGAGGCCGGCGTCATCAACGCCGGCGACGGCGCCCACGAGCACCCGACACAGGCGCTGCTCGACGCGCTCACCATCCGCCAGCACAAGGGCCGGCTCGCGGGGCTGACGGTGGCGATCATCGGCGACATCGAGCACAGCCGCGTGGTGCGGTCCAACATCCACCTGCTGACCAAGATGGGGGCCACGGTGCGGGTGGCGGGGCCGCGGACCATGATGCCGGCGTTCGTCGAGAGGTTGGGAGTCGAAGTGGCCTACACGCTGGAGGAGGCCATCGCCGGCGCCGACGTGGTGATGATGCTGCGCATCCAGCTGGAACGGCAGGGCAAGAAGCTGTTTCCCTCGGTGCGCGAGTACTTCCAGCTCTTCGGGCTGACTCGCGAGCGGCTCAAGGCGGCCAGGCGCGGCGCCATCGTCATGCATCCGGGGCCGATGAACCGCGGCGTCGAGATCGCCAGCGACGTGGCCGACGGCAGCTCGTCGGTGATCCTCGAGCAGGTCGCCAACGGGGTTGCGGTGCGGATGGCGGTGCTCTATCTGCTCAGTGGCATGCACCGGGAGGCGGCATGAGCAAGCTGCTGGTGCGGGGCGGTCGAGTCGTCGACCCGTCGCAGGGTCTCGACGCGGTCTGCGACGTCCTGATCGAGGACGGCGAGGTCACCCGGGTGGCGGAGGGCATCCGCCCCGGCCGCTACGCCGAGATCGTCGACGCCGAGGGCCTGGTGGTGACGCCGGGGCTGATCGACATGCACGTCCACCTGCGCGAGCCGGGGCAGGAGTACAAGGAGACGGTGGAGACCGGCACCCGGGCGGCGGCGGCCGGCGGCTTCACCGCCGTGGCGCCGATGCCCAACACCGACCCGGTCAACGACAACCGCCCGGTCACCGAGCACATGATCAAGGAGGCGACCCGGCACGGCTACGCCCGGGTCTGGCCGATCGGCGCGGTGAGCGTCGGCCAGATGGGCGAGCAGCTGGCGGAGATCGGCGACATGGTCGACGCCGGCGCGGTGGCGGTGACCGACGACGGTCACCCGGTCTACGACGCCGAGCTGATGCGCCGGGTGCTCGAGTACAGCCGCCACTACGACGTCGCCGTCATCCAGCACGCCGAGGACAAGGACCTTTCGGGCGGTGGCGTGATGCACGAGGGCGAATGGTCGACCAAGCTGGGCCTGCCCGGCTGGCCGGCGGCTGCCGAGGAGGTGGTTGTGGCCCGGGACCTGGTGCTGCTGGCGACCAGCGGCGGCAGGTACCACGTGGCCCACCTGTCCACCGCCGGCAGCCTCGATCTGGTGCGCCAGGGCAAGGCGCGAGGCCTGCCGGTGACCTGCGAGGTGACGCCGCACCACCTGCTGCTCACCGACGACGCGGTGGCCGAGACCGGGTTTTCGACCAACGTCAAGATGAACCCGCCGCTGCGCTCGGAGGCCGATCGTCAGGCGCTGCTCGCCGGGCTCGCCGACGGCACGGTGGACGCCATCGCCAGCGACCACGCGCCGCACCACGCGGACGAGAAGGACGTCGAGTTCAGCGTCGCCCCGTTCGGCATCGTCGGCCTCGAGACGACGCTGTCCCTCTGCCTCGACCGCCTGGTGAGGCCGGGGATCATCGACCTGTCGCGGCTGATCGAGCTGCTGTCGACCGCCCCGGCGCGCATCCTCAAGGTGCCCGGTGGCAGCCTGGCGCCCGGCAGCCCGGGTGACGTGACGCTGTTTCACCCGACGAAGCCGATCCGCATCAACGCCGATCGCTTCCGCAGCAAGGCACGCAACACGCCGTTTCACAGCTGGAACCTGCGCGGCCGCGCGGTGCGCACCATCGTTGGCGGCCGCGCAGTAGATCCCGCCGCCTGAGCCCGGTCCTCGCTCGGGACCTGATCCCTCAGTTCAGCCGCAGGGCAAGGGGCGGATCCCGACCCGTCCCTGGCTTTGTACTGCGGAGCGGAAAGCCGCTGGGATGTCGTCTCGTGGAGCGATAAAACGACCGCCAAGAATCCAGGCACGATCGATCCGCTTTCCTCGACCGTTCGCGAGGCCCACCGCCGCCCCGCGAGACCCGCGGGAGTGCGGAACGAGGCGAGCAGTCCCAGCGGCTTGTAGCGGCCCTTGCAGATGCCGCTCGGCTGTCAGTGTTCCGACTGCTTCTCCGGGTACGGCTCCTGGTAGGTGCTTGGGGTCCAGGGCACGCCTTCTTCCGCCAGCGCCGCCGGCCACCAGCCGTCGGGATCGTTCACTGTCAGCGGGCAGGTGCGCTGGATGCCCAGCCGCTCGAACATCGGGTGGTCGGAGCGCAGGGCCGGCATCAGGTAGACGTTGCCCTTGCAGCGCGGCTCACCGCAGCGGTAGGGCGGGGCGCCGAAGGCGAAGGCCGGGGCCAGGACCAGCATGATCAGGGCGTAGGCCCAGGCGGTCCCCCGGACGGCCCGCGCGCGGCGGCTGCGCAGGAGCGCCCCGCCGGCCAGAACCACCGGCAGGATGGCGGCATGCAGCACCGGGAAGACGTACCAGTGGGAGATGCTGGTGGGTGAGAGAGCGAAGGTGGCCAGCGAGGCGACGAGGGTCCAGCGCACATAGCCGCCGAGCCAGGCGCGATGGGAAGCCCGCGGGTCGATGGGGGCGCGCCAGGTGCGGCGGCGGCGGCGCCACAGGCGCCAGTTGCACCACCCGGAGAGGATCAGGGTGAGCGGCAGGACGACGCCCTTGAAGCCGGCCAGGAACGGACTCAACCGATCGAGGCCGGGACCGCCGAAGCGCGAGAAATCGAGGCAGGTCATGGCGTGACCCAGGGCCAGGCCGGGAAACCGGAGCCAGTGGGCGAAGCCCTTGAGGACCGGGTGGACCGTGACCAGGCCATAGCCCGGCAGACCCTCGCCGGCGGGCAGGAAACCGGGCTCGGCGGCCACCGCCAGGGCCCAGGGCGCCAGCGATCCGGCGACCACCAGGCCGGCCAGCAACCCGCCGCCCAGATGGAGCCGCAGGTACGTGCAGGAACGAGCTCCAGAAACGTCGCCGGCGCTTGAGCCGCCAGGCCGTCCACAGGTGCACCGCGCCGGCCAGCAGCAGGTAGTTGGGGTTCCAGAGAAAGCCCGAGAAGAACAGTCGCCAGGGGTTGAGCCAGTAGAGCAGCGCCAGCAGGAAGCGCTCCTCGGGGCGCAGGGCGCTGCGCGCCAGCCGGTCGAGCAGCAGATAGGCCACCAGGTGGAACAGCAGCACGACCGCGGCCGGCGCCCGGTGGTCCTCCCAGAGCATCAGCGGCACGCCGACCAGCAGGCCGTTGACGCCGCCGATCTGGGCGCCGCCCTTCGTCGCCGGCGGGCCGAACGGCACCCAGCGGCCCTCCATGGCCAGGTGCCAGCCGCGGCCGAGGTGGTTGAGCTGGTCCCCGGCGACCTGGCTGCGGGCCACCATGAGAAGGGAGATCGCCAGGCCGAAGGCGAAGAGCAGGGCGATCCAGCGCGGGTCTCGCAGCCTGGTGTTTCCGCCGCCGGCGGCACTCATGGATGGGGCGAGTCTAGCAGCCCGTGGCAGGAGTCCGGACGGTCGCGGTGGGGCCGCGGCTGGGCGAACGAACGGCGGCGGCGAGCGCGTGTGGAGCAGGTAATACCGGTGCCCGTGGTGTCGTCGGGCATAATAAGGCGTGTACGCGGAACTGCTGGAGGGGGCAGTCGCGGCGGCGGAGGCGGGAGCCGGTCGCCTGGAGGCCCGTTTTCGCCAGGGCGGTCTCGAGGCCCGCTGGAAGGGCATGAACGACCTCGTGACCCGCGCCGACAACGAGAGCGAGGAGGCGATTCTCGGCGAGATCCGCCAGCGTTACCCGGCGCATTCGATCCTCGCCGAGGAGGGGGGCGCCAGCGGCGGTGAAGCCGACTTCCAGTGGATCGTCGATCCCCTGGACGGCACCTCCAACTTCCTGCAGGGTCTGCCGATCTACGCCGTTTCGGTGGCCTGCCGGCATGGCGACGACATCGTCGCCGGGGTCATCCTGGACCCGCAGGGCGGCAATCGGTTCTGCGCCGCCCGCGGTGCCGGCGCCAGCTGGAACGGCTGCCCGATGAAGGTCTCGGAACGCCCGGGGCTGGACGGCGGCTTCGTCGCCACGGGCTATCCGTTTCGCTCCAAGGCGACGCTCGATCTCTACCTGGGCGCTTTCCGGGAGGTCTTTCAGCAGGTCCGGTCGCTGCGTCGCTGCGGCTCGGCGGCGCTCGACCTGGCCTACACCGCGGCCGGGGTCTACGACGGCTTCTTCGAGTTCCGGCTGTCAGCCTGGGATATTGCGGCCGGAACGGTGTTGATCCGCGAGGCCGGCGGCGCCATCACGGATCTGGACGGTGGCGAGCGCTTTCTCGAGACCGGCAGCGTGATCGCCGGCGGCGCCGCGGTGCACCGGGAGCTGCTCGCCGCCATCGGTCGCCATGCCGACGAAGCGCGCCTCGCAGCGGTGGATCCGCTGCCGGCCGGGGAGCCGTCGCCATGCTAGGGTTTCGGGTCCGAAAGATGCGCGGCAAGCCTCCCATCAAGAAGGCTGCCACCGGTGGCGGCCCCCTGCTCGAGATCCAGGTGCATCCGAGCCAGATCCGCCTCGGTGTTCGCTACTTCTACTTCACGCGGCGCCAGCTGGCGATCTGGGTGGCGAGCATCCTGTTCTATGTCGGGCTGGTGGTCTTCAGCCTGGTCGTTTCGCCGACCGTCATCGGCAATCTGTTCCAGCGCAGCGAGTACGAGGCGCTGGTCGCCGAGCGCCGCCGGCAGGGCGAGCGGCTGCAGGCGTTGAGCGCCCAGCTCACCGAGGTGGGGGAGGCCAGTGATGCGCTTCATCTCAGGATGAGCCGCATCTATCTCGCCTACGGTCTGGACAGCGAGCTCGAGGAAGGGCAGGGCAGCGGCTACCCGTTTGCCGAGGCCGACGTGCCGCAGTCGATCTTCCGCAACTCGATTCGCCACGGCCGCGGCCTGGAACGCCAGATCCGCGAGCGGATGGCGGTTCTGGGCAGCTTCATCGACGAGGTGCAGGGCTTCGAGGAGATGCACGCCGACCAGGTGCTGACGACGCCCTCGCTGTCCCCGCTCAGCCGTGACGAGTTCGTCCTCACCAGCCCGTTCGGCACCCGCCGCAGCCCGTTCACCAAACAGGTCGACTTCCATCCCGGCATCGATCTGGCGGCCGCCACCGGGACGCCGATCCACGCTCCGGCCGACGGCAAGGTGGTCTACTCCGGCCGCTACCCGGTGCGCCAGAGTGTTCGGTGGTGGAGGTACGGTAACCTTGTCGCCGTCCGCCACGGCGCTCGCTTCATCTCGGTCTTTGGTCACTGCGACACGCTGGCCGTGCGCGTCGGTCAAAAGGTGAAACAGGGCGAGGTGCTGGCGACCGTCGGCAACACCGGCTGGAGCACCAGCCCGCATCTGCACTACGAGGTGCGCCGGCGGGAGGAGGAAGGCGAGTACAAACCCGTGGACCCACGCATTTACATTCTCGATCACAGCTGGCGCGACGAGGAGACGCTGCTTGTCCGGGGCCGGCGGGCTCCCGACCTGAGCGACTTCGAGCCGCTGCCCAGGATCATCGCGCGCCGGCGCTGAGGAGTTGGTGGAGATGCCGCAGAGACCGGCCTCCGGGCCGACCGAAAACGTGCCGACGATGATCATCCCGCCGGGGACCGATGTCGAGGTGGACGGCCACGGCCAGCTATCGATCCGCACTCCCGGCAACCTGGTCATCCAGGACTCGGGCCACTACGGCACCATCGAGTCGCGTAACGGCTCGATCCGCATCGACTCGGGAGCCGAGGTCGAGGCGGTCGACGTGCGCTGCGCCGAGACCTGCTACATCGAGGGCAGCCTGACCGCCTGGAAGGTCGCCGCCCGCGCCATCCAGCTGGAGGAGAGCGCCCGCGCCTCGATCGTGCTGCAGGAGACCGAGGAGCTGCAGATCGGCCGCCAGGCGCGGCTGACCGGCAACTTCACCTCGGAGAAGGAGCTTTTCCTGCTGTTCTCGCGCTTCGCCCGCCAGCTACGCGCCCTGCCGCTCTTCACCGAGCAGCAGCGGACCGAAGAGCTGGGTGACGGCGAGGGCCCGGACCTCCTGCTCGAAGCGGCCGGCGGCGTCGAGCCTCGGGTCGCCCGGCCGGAGAGCCCGCCCCGGGAACTGCCCGACTCGCTCTTCTTCGCCCTGGTGCTCTTGGAGCGCGAGTTCTCGATGTCGGCCTACGGGCCCACTTCGAAGCGCGCCATCGAGGAGCTCATCAAGCTGCTCCAGGCGCGCGACCTGGAGACCCTGCGCCTGACCTACCAGACGCTGTTCAACCGCGTCGTCGAGCCCGGCCGCGACGTCGAGCGGGCGCACGAGCTGATCCGCGACTTCGCCGAGCAGCCGCAGCAGGCGTAGGCGAGGGCCGCATCGGATGAGCCGCCTGCGGCAGCTCCAGCGCTGGGCGCTGCGGGTGGCCGTCGTGGCGGCGCTGCTGGGCCTGGCGACCGCCAGCGGCTGCGTACCCGGCGCGGGGCTGCCGGCGGCGTCGGCCGGCGCGTTGCATCCGCTGCTGCTGCTGGTGGGAGGGCTGGCCGGCTGGGCCGCGAGCCGGCGCATGGCCGAGATCG
>CALZJC010000323.1 GCA_945787525.1 Thermoanaerobaculia bacterium
TACATGGCGGCTGACGGAGTGGCGAACCACCAGCGATGGCCTTCCGGGTCGCGCGCCTCGTACTCGCGCTGGCCGTAGGGCTGGTCGGCGGGCTCGCTGACGATGTGGGCACCGGCCTGCCTGGCGCGGGCGCAATGCGCGTCGACGTCGGCGACGTGGACCACCAGGCCGGATGCGGCCAGGTCGGCGTCGCGCGGCGACGCGACACCGTGCTCGGCGGTAACGCGATGGAGCCAGATCTCGGTGTCGCCGAAAGAGACCTCGCCGTGGACCGGCTTGCCGTCCGGCCCGCTCTGAACGCCCCCGGGGTCGAATCCGAAGGCTCCGACCAGGAAGTCATGAGCCGCCTCGATGTCCTCGTAGACCAGCAGGGGAATCACTCGCTCTTGGATCGGCATGCCGAGGCCTCCTTTCGCGGGAATGTATCGCGTGCCGCACAGAGGACGGCCATTGCGACGGTGCGGGCGCATCTCGCCCCCAGAACTCCAAGCCTCCTTTGGTGGCTCCCCGAAGCGCCCTGCAGCCCCGGACTACCGGCTGCCGCGCGCCGGGTGCGGCTCGAGCTCGAGCGCGACGGCGCGCGCGTCGGGGCAGCGCGTCTCGAGCGAGGCCTCGGGGCTCGTTTGATAGATTCAGCTGCTCTTTGGGGAAGACAATGCGGCCGGAGATCAAGCCCCGAGTCCTCGCCGCCGTGACCGCCGCGGCTGAAGAGATCGCCGACGCGTTCTACGACGGAATGATGACGGTCGACGGCGCGGAGCGGTTCCTGGCGAGCGAACTGGTCGACAGCCGGCTCAGAGCTTCGATGGCCGACTGGGTTCGCGAGCTGCTGGTTCCGAGAGGCGAGGACCAGGAAATCGCCTTCGGGGAGCGCCAGGACCAGATCGGACTGGTCCACGCCCGGATAGGTGTGCCGATGTCTCTGGTGGCGAGTGGAATGACCATTCTCAAGCGCGAGTTCGCTCGCCGGATCGAGCAGGTGATCGAAGACCGCGCCGCCTTGTTGGAGGTCCTCCTGGAGACAAACGCTCGGCTCGACGAGGCCTTGTCCCAGATCAACCAGAGCTACCTCTCCCACGCCCTGACGAACGAGCGCAACGACCAGTCGATGCGCCTGCAGATCATCAGTCACAACCTCGCCGTCGATTGCGAGCGGCTGCGCTCGGCTCTCTTCAGCTGGATGAGGAGTCAACTCCTTTCTCTCTACGGCGATGATCCGGCAGCCTCGATCAAGACCAACTCCGTCCGGCGCTCGGAGATCGGCATGTGGATCACCCACAAGGCGGAGCTCCTCTTTCCCGACATGGGCGAGACCGTCGAGCTCAGCGAGCAGTTCGCGGCGATCGACGAGGCCCTGTTCGAAGCCGTGGACTGTCGCGATTCCCGGAGCTCGGAGCTGCGCGAGTCGGTAGCCAAGCTCGACGAGGCCGTGAACCGGGCCGCGTGGCTGCTGGGCGCCCTGGTCGAGCACGCCCTCGAAGGGGAGAGAACGCTCGACCCGCTGACCCGACTACTGAGCCGCCGGTACCTGCCTGGAGTGATGCAGCGGGAAGTCAAGATCAGTATGCGGCAGGGCGCGCCGTTCGCGGTGCTCATGATCGACGTCGATCACTTCAAGCAGCTCAATGACGCCTACGGCCACGCCGCCGGGGACAAGGCGCTCATTGCCCTCAGTGAAGTGTTGCTGGCGAAGCTGCGGGCGAACGACTTCGTGTTCCGTTACGGGGGCGAAGAGTTCCTCGCCGTTTTGGGTCAGATCACCGAGGACAACGCCGTAGCCGTAGCCGAGAAGCTGCGCGCCGGGATTGAGGACAAGGCCTTCGCGGCAGGGGACCAGGGTTCCACAAAGATGACGGTCAGCGTCGGCATCGCCCTTCACGACGGTCACCCCGACTACCAGAGAGTGATCGACCGAGCAGACGCGGCACTCCTCCAAGCCAAGACCCAGGGACGCAACCGCTGCACCTTGGCCACTTCTTGAGACGGGGCTGTCGCACCTCTTGGGCCGCCGCGCGCCAGCGGCGATCGCGGAGGGTACGATGTCCTCATGATCCATACCCGCATCCTTCCGATCTGCCTCTCGCTTCTCGTCGCCGTCTCCGCCGCCCACGCGGTGGGCGGCAAGTGGACTCCTGAGCAGCTCCTCGATCACGACGCCGAGTGGCTCGAGGAGCTCGGTCTCGAGGTCCCGGCCCAGGTGCTCTGGTCGCCGGGCGAGGGCGGCCTGCTCGAAGCGGTGGTCCAGGTGCGCGGCTGCTCGTCGGGTTTCGTGTCGCCGCAGGGCCTGCTGATCACCAACCATCACTGTGTGTTCGGCATCCTGCAGCACCACTCCACGGCGGAGAACGACATTATCGCCAGCGGCTACCTGGCCGAGAGCGCCGCGGACGAGCTGCCCGGTCCCGCGGTGCGCGCGTCGATTCCCAGCCGCTTCACCGACGTCACCGACGTGATCGGCGCCGCCGTCCCCGAGGGGGCCGACGACCTCGAGAGGTTCGAGGCGATCGAAGCGAAGAAGAAGGCCCTGGTCGCGAGCTGCGAAGAGCGCGAGAATCGCCGCTGCAAGGTCGCGGTCTACGACGACGGGGTCCGCTACACCCTGATCGAGGCGATCGAATACCCCGACGTCCGGCTGGTCTACGCGCCGCCGCGCGCGGTCGGCGAGTACGGCGGCGACATCGACAACTGGATGTGGCCGCGCCACACCGGCGATTTCTCGCTGCTCAGGGTCTACACTGCCCCAGGCGGGCGCCCGGCCGAGTACGCCGAGGACAACGTGCCGCTGATCCCCAAGCGCCACCTGCAGATCGCCCGCCAGGGGGTGAGCGACGGCAGCTTCGTCATGGTCGTCGGCTACCCCGGCCGCACCTACCGCCGGCTGACCCGGAGCGAGATGGAGGAGCGCCACGAGCGTTACTTCCCGTCCCGCGCCGCGCTCTACCAGGACTGGATGGAGATCATCGCCGCCGCCGGCGAGCGCGACGAAGAGGCCCGCATCGCCATGGCGAGCCGCTACAAGAGCCTGGCCAACCGGGAGAAGAACGCCCGTGGCCAGGTCGCCGCGATCGACCGCGGCGACCTGGTCGGCAAGAAGATCGCGGCCGAGGCCGAGGTGATCGAGTGGATCGCCGACCACCCGGAGCATGCCGCCGCCCTCGACTCCTACCAGGGGCTGGAGGCCCTCGCCGCCGAGGTGCTTGCCGACTGGGACCGCAGCTTCCTGCTCGGCGAGGTCCGCTCCGGCGCCCTGCCGCTCGCCCTGGCCCTCACCATCACACGCTGGTCGATGGAGTCCGAGACGTCCGACGCCGAGCGCCGCGCCGACTACCAGGAGCGCAACCGGGCCCGCACCCGGAGCAACCTCGAGCGTGCCGAGAAGATGCTGCACGCCGCGACCGATGCCGAGCTCATGACGGATTGGTGGCGGCGCCTGCGCGCCCTGCCGGCGGACCAGCGGGTCGCGCCTCTCGATGCGATCGTCCCGGTCGAGGCGTCCACCGAAGCGGTGCGGGCGGCCGTCGACCGCCTGCTCGCGGAGACGTCCGTCACCGACGAGGAGGCGCGACTGGAGATGTTCGGGGAGACGCCGGACGCGCTCCGCGCCCGCAAGGATCGGTTGATCGATCTCGCTTTCGCCCTGCAGGAGGCGGCCTACCTGCCGCGCGAGAAGACGACCGACCGGCGAGCCGGTGCGCGCCTGCGGCTCCGCCCCGCCTGGCGACGCGCCGTCGAGGCCCACGCCGGCCGGCCCATCGATCCCGACGCCAACGGCACCCTCCGAGTCAGCCTCGCTCACGTCAAGGGCTACTCGCCGCGCGAGGCGGTCTGGATGAAGCCGCTGACCACCGTCGCCGGGGTGATCGAAAAGCACACCGGCTCCGACCCGTTCGACGCTCCGGAGGCCGTCCGCCAGCACGCCCCGAAGGCCCCTGAGAGCCGCTGGGCCGATCCCACGGTGGGCAACGTGCCGGTGGGCTTCCTCGCCACCGGCGACACCACCGGAGGCTCATCCGGCAGCCCGGTCCTCAACGGCCGCGGCGAGCTCGTTGGCGTCAATTTCGACCGCGTCTGGGAGAACATCGCCAACGACTTCGGCTACAACCCCGACATCGCCAGAAACGTCACCGCCGACGTGCGCTACATGCTGTGGATGCTCGAAGAGATCGAAGGGGCGAAGGCCGAGCGGATCTTGGAGGAGCTGGGGCTGCGCTAGAAGCACGCCGCATGGCGCACTTCTCAAGCAGGACGTCGTTGGTGCACGGCTCCGTCCTGTCACGACCCCAGCCATTGACCGGTAGTATGTCGCTGCACACGCGCGGCGCTGCCCCCGGATGATCGGTACCACCGTCTCCCACTACAAGATCCTCGAGAAACTCGGGGGTGGTGGCATGGGAGTCGTGTACCGGGCCGAGGACCTGACCCTGGGCCGGCAGGTGGCGCTCAAGTTCCTGCCGGACGCGCTGGCCGAAGATTCCGAGGCCCTGGCCCGGTTCCGGCGCGAGGCGCGGGCGGCCTCGGCCTTGAACCATCCCTACATCTGCACGATCCACGAGCTGGGCGAAGTGGGGGGCCGCCCCTTCATTGTCATGGAGCTGATGGACGGCCAGACCCTGAAGTACCGAATCAGTGGACGACCGATGT
>CALZJC010000324.1 GCA_945787525.1 Thermoanaerobaculia bacterium
GCTCAGTGTGGACGGCTTTCGCGGCCGCTACTGGGGGCGCGACTTCGTGCGGTTCGTCGATCCGTTTGCCGACGACGACGAGGAGCGCTTTCGCCTCGCAGCCGGCGCGCCGCCGGCGGAGCTCGAGTTGGCGTTCCGCGTGCCGCGCGACACGCTGCGGCTCGAGATCGATCCGGGCGAGCACGGTGGCGAGCTGGTCTGGCGGGATTGGCGCGGCGGCGGGGCGCGGCCGTTGGCGCCGGGTCCGCAGGGGGTCGAGCTGCCGCTCGCCCCGGCTTGGCGCCGGCACACCTACTGGTGGCAGGTGCCCGACATCTACCAGGTCCGGACGCTACGCCTCGCTTTTCGCTCCGCCGCGGGAGGCGAGGCCGTGGTGCGATACGTCGGGGGTCCGTTCAAGCGTCGGCCGCCCGCTGACGGCGACGGCTGAGCCACCCGGCCAGCCCATCGCCGGCCCGGCTGAGGGTGAGGCCGGCGAGCGCCGCCAGCGCCGGGTAGATCGGCAGCCGGTAGCGGCCCGGCATGTACGACGGATAGAAGAACAGGTTGGTGACGACGACGAAGAAGAGGATCCAGGCGATCAACGGCCAGCTCTGCCGGCGCCTCAGGGCCATGACGGCGCCCGGTAGGGCCAGCAGCAGGCTGAGCAGATAGATCAGGTTCAGGGCGTCGGTCCACGACGAGACCCGGCACTCGTCGGCCTCGGCGAGAAAGTGGGCGGAATAGAAGCGCGGGAAGCCCTGGAAGTAGATCTTCAGATGCAGGCCGAACCGCCGCAGCGTGGTGCCGGGCGAGGTCGCCATTCGCAGCAGCCCGCGGCCCAGGATGCGGCCGCCGTCGCGGGTCATGCGGGCGCCCTTGTTGGCCCGCCAGAGCTGGCGGAAGTACTCCTCGCGCGCCTCGCCGGCCGCGCCCCAGACGCCCGCCTCCTCGAGCTCGGCCGGCAGGATCTGGGGATCCGGGTGGGCCATCAGGAAGTTGGGGATCACCAGGTCGTCGATACCCATAGGCTTGCCGTAGCGGATCGAGTTGCGCACGCACCAAGGCAGCACGACCAGCAGGGTGGCGGCCACCAGGAGCAGCGCCGGCGCCTTGCGCCGCGGCGCGCGCAGCCCGAGATAGAGCAGCAGCGCCGCCACCGGCACGAAGGTGAGCGGCGCCGAGCGCACCAGACAGCCGATGCCGAAGAGCGCCCCGGAGGCGATCGCCAGAGGCCAGCGGGGCCGTACCGCCAGCCAGCTCAGACAGGCCAGCGCCGCCGTGCTGAGGAACAGCGCCAGCGGGTCCGACAGGATCCAGCTCGCGCTGGTGATCGTCTGCGGGTAGATGGTGATCAGCAGCCCGGCGGCCAGTGCCGCGCCGCGGCCAAACAGGGGATAGGCGATGAGATAGCCGGCGACCGCGGTGGCGGCCAGCAGCACGGCCTGGATCTTCGCCAGCATGGTCAGCCCGCCACCCAGCGGGCCGAAGATGCCGGCCAGGAAAAGATAGTAGCCCGGCGGTCGGATCCAGCTCTGCCAGGCGTGCCACGAGATGTCGCTCCACAGCGAGGCGGCGCCGCTCAGCAGATAGCGGCTGCGCCGCAGGTACTCGAAAGAGTCGCCGAAGCGGTTCGGGTCCATCTCGGGGTAGGCCTGGAGGTAGAGGAAGCGCAAGACCAGGGCTAGGGCCAGAATCAGGCCGCAGTCGAGCCAGATCGTGCGACGAGAGCCGGGCCAGCGTCGGCCGGCGGCGATGGCCAGTGCCAGTACAGCGAGCAGTCCGGCGGCGGCCAACGGTTCTTTCCAGAGCAGGCCGCAGGCGGCTCGCCAGGCCGCTGGTCGCTCGTCGCCGGAGATCTCCAGCAGCCTCAGAGTGGTCGTGCCCGGCCCGCGCGCCACGGCCACCAGCTCGGTCGACAGCAGATCGCCGACCGCCAGGTGCTCTACCTGGCGGCCGCCGCGGGTGGTGAGATCGATCCGCCGCTGCGGCTTGCCGCGGCGGCTCAGGTAGATTTCGACCGCGCCGGCGACCGCGCCGGCGAGCTCGAGCTCCAGCTCCGCCCGCGGCCGCAGCGACAACCGGGTCAGCAGGATCGCGCCCGGCGCGAGCCTGAAGGCGGCCCCGGCCGTGGCTGTCTCGACCGGCCCGCAGTCGGGAGCGGCCGGCTCCAGATCGAGGCGTTCCAGCCGGAAGCTCAACTGCCGATCCTTCTCGCGGGCGTGCGAGGCCTCGAAGCGCAACTCGTTCAGGCCGACGCGGGTAGCGCTCGCCGGCACCACCCAGGCCACCACGCTGCGGCCTGCGGCCACCTCTCGCTTGCCCAGGTCGACGCCGTTCCAGAAGGCGCGCAGGCGCTGTTGTGGCGGACCGCGGCGGCCGGTGAGACGCAGGGTGCGCTCGCCGGCGGTGGCCAGCAACAGCCGCGCGCGCCAACTGCGGCCGGTCCAGGCATAGGTGCGACCGCGCCGGTCCCCTTCGTTGTGGTGCACGCCGGCGCCCAGCGCCCAGCGCGCCTCGGGCCGGCCGGCATCCACCAGGGTCGTCTCGCAGGGAGTCAGAACGGCCGGATACTGCGACCATTCGGCCTGGGCCATCGCCGCGGCTGGCCCCAGCGTGGCCGTCAACAGCAGCCATGGAGCCAGGCGTGCGGCGAACCGGCTCACGGCGTGCCGTTCCTCTCGATCCAGGCCTCGAGCCGCGCCCGCAGCCAGTCGATCTCCACCGCCCGGGCGCCCGCCAGGTTGCGGCTCTCCGCCGGGTCCCGCCGAAGGTCGAAGACGTACTCCGCGTCGCGAGAGGTGGTGGTGTCGGTGGCCAGACCCAGATCGGGGGCGTAGACCAGCTTGTAGCGATCGGACGCGGCCGTGTAGGCGGTACCGGCGCGCCCTGCGGTGGCGCTCAGCTGCAGGTTGCCGCTCGCCGCCTCGTCGTCGTTGCCGGCGATGCCCATCCTCAGCCAGCGCCCCGCCGGGCCGAGCCCCTGGGCGAGCAGGCGGATGCGCGTGAAGCCGGCCGGCAGGGGCAGCCGCAACCGCCGCGGGCCGAGGAGATCTCTCCACCCGCCGGGCCGCCATTCGAAGGCCACCTCGCTGCCGCCGGCGTCGGTGTCGATGAGCACGGCGAAACGCTGATCGGGCTCAGGATCGGCCGGTGGCTCGAACCGGCCGACGAGGATCGCCGAGCTCCTCAGGCGGCGCGGGAAGTCGATCGCCGAGTAGCCGCCCTGGACGATTGCCGCCTCCGTCAGGTCGACGGCGCCCGCCTGCCAGGCGTGGCCGAACCCGGCGGCCCGGATTGCGACCCGGGCGCCGCGCAGGTCGAGCTCGATCGGCAGCCGCCCCAGGGGCAGGCCACCGGGCAACGGCACCTCGGCATCGGGCACCAGGGGTTGTGGTGGCAGCTCGACGCCCGCTATGCGCACGCCGAAGGTCGCTCCCGGCCCGGCCTCGAGGATCTCGAGCCGGGTGGCCAGGCGCCTCTCGCGGTCGTCGAGAAAGACGGCCTCCAGCACCACGCGGTCGCCCACGTTCACCTCTCCGGAAGATCCGTCGCGCCGGCCGGGCCACCAGCCGCTCAGGAAGCGGTTGCCCGAATAGGCGGGCGCCTTGTCGAGCAGGGCGCTCTCGGTGAGCACCAGGGGCGCGTTTCGTCCATCCACGAGCGGCGTCGCGTCGCCCGGCGGGGCCTCCCGGCCGCAGGCGAGAACGAGCGCCGGAAGCAACAGGAGCCGGTGGCGGCCGGGGCGCATGGGGCTGCAGACTCTACCACCGCCGGCGGATGCCGAGAGCGCCTGCCAGCCCGCTGGCGGCGCCGGTCTCACCGATCACCGCAGCGCCTTCGCAGCCCGCTTGGTGCAGCTGTTCGACCGCCCGAGCGGCGCGATCCGGGGCGACCCCGAACAGCAGCCCGCCGGCGGTCTGGGGGTCGAACAGCAGCTCCAGCCGGGGGTCCGCGGCCGACTCGGGATCGATCAGCAGGCCGCGCCGGAGGCGCGAATTCTCGCCGTGAAAACTGCTGCGCACGCCGCGCTCGAGAAGCTCGAGGGCGCCCGGCAGGACCGGTAGCGACTCCAGCACCACGGTGCTGCGGACGCCGCTGGCTCGGGCCATGGCGCCCAGGTGGCCGGCCAGCCCGAAACCGGTGACGTCGGTGGCGCCGCTCGAACCGCAGGCCGCTGCGACCTCGGCGGCGGCCGCGTTGGTCCGCTGCATGGCCGCCAGCGCCGCGACGAACCAGGGGCCGCGCAGCTCGCCCTGCATGTCGGCGTGGAACAGAACACCGGTGCCCAGCGGTTTGCTCAGCACCAGCGCATCGCCGGGGCGCAGCCCGTCGAGACGCCGCAGCGGCTCGCCCTCGGCGGCCAGTCCCTCGACGTGGAAGCCGACCATCAGCTCCGCCGCCGTGGTGGTGTGGCCGCCCGCCAGGGTCACGCCGGCGGTATCGAGCACCGAGCGGGCGCCGGCCAGGACCTGGTAGAGCTCCTCTTCGTCCGCCTCGCCGGGCGCCGTCTCGGGCAGCGCCACCAGCGCCAGCGCCCAGCGTGGCCGGACGCCCTTGGCCCAGAGATCGGACAGCGCGTTGACCGCGCCCACCCGGCCGACCAGATAGGGGTCGTCGGTGAAGCCGCGAAAAGCGTCGAGGCTGGC
>CALZJC010000325.1 GCA_945787525.1 Thermoanaerobaculia bacterium
CGCCGTAGGCCTTTACATCCGGGCTTCGGCGGCCGCGGCGGACTCCCCCGCCGGTCAGCGGGCGAGCCTCGGGCTGCGCAACCTGGCTTCGTTCCTCGACCGCCTGGACGCCCTCCAGCGGCTGGCCAGCGACAGCGACGACCCCGAGCTCCGCCGGCTGGCCGGCGAGCGGCTGGCCAAGCTGGCCTCGACCTACAAAGAGCTGGCCAACGGCGCCGCCTACCTCAAGAGCTTCCCGACCGGTGAATGGGCGCCGGCGATCAACCAGCGGCTCAACTCGCTAGCCGAAAAGCTGCACGGCGAGGTGATCCTCTACCAGACCGTCGGCGACCACGTGAAGGGCATCGAGCGGATCCAGCAGATCCTCACCCATGCTCCCAACTCGCCCGCCGCCGAGCGGCTGCGCGAGCGCATGGTGCTCGCGAGCTAGCCTGCCCTTCTCACCAGACGTCATAGCGGCGCGAGCAGATCAGGCCAGCACCACTCCGGCCGCCGCCAGCTCCTCCAACGCTCGGCGAGCGTCATTCGGCTCGAGATTGACCGCCCGCGTGGCTTCCTCGAGCACGGTGGTGTGCCAGCCGCCGGCCGCCGCGTCGAGGGCGGTCGCTTTGACGCAGTAATCGAGCGCCAGGCCGACGACGACCACACGGGCGACATCACGCTCGGCGAGCGACTCGGCGAGACCGGTGCCGCTCTGCTCACCGCTCTGCGCATCGCGCACCGAAAATCCGGAGTAGCCGTCCTCGCCGCCGGTGCCCTTTCTGACCGTCGGGCCGGCGACTTCGAGATCGGGATGCAGACCGGCGCCCCAACTGTCACCGACGCAGTGCACCGGCCAGATGCCGCCGTCCTTGGCGAAGTGGGGCGTGTCCCTGGGATGCCAGTCCTGGGTATAGACCACGAAGGCACCCGCCGCGCGGGCACGCTCGATCTCCCGGTTGACGATCGGCACGATCTCCTCGCCTCCGGGCACGTACAGGCTGCCCTCCGGGTCGGCGAAGTCGTTCTGCAGATCGACGACGATCAGGGCGGTCTCGCCGTCGTATAGGGACATGCGGTTAGGTTATCGTGGCTTGGTCATGAAGCCGAGCCAACCTAGCCGCGCGCGAGGATTCCTCCTCACCGATCACTACCACCTCACCGCATCGCAGCTCTACTTCCGCATGGGCCTGCACGAGCGCCGGGTCCAGTTCGATCATTTCTTCCGGAGCTATCCCAACTACGGCGAGCACCAGGCGGGCTACTGCGTCACCGCCGGGCTCGAGTGGCTGCTCGACTGGATGCAGGAGACCCGCGCCACGGACGACGACATCGCCTATCTCGGAGCTCTCGAAGGCGCCGTGGGCAAGCCGCTGTTCGACCGCGACTTCCTCGCCTGGCTGGGCGAGAACGGTGACTTCTCGGACATCTCCATGCGGGCGATCCCGGAGGGCCGAGTGGTGCACGCCAACGTGCCCCTGACGGTGGTCGAGGGCCCCCTGGCGATGGCCCAGATCCTCGAGACGCCGCTGCTCAATCACCTCAACTACCAGAGCCTCATCGCCACCAAGGCGGCGCGCATCCACTCGGCCGGCCGCGGCCGGCCGTTGCTCGAGTTCGGCCTGCGCCGCGCCCCGGCCAGCGGTGCCAGCGCCGGCACCCGGGCGGCCCTCATCGGCGGTGCCGACGCCACCTCCAACATCGGCATGGCCCGGCTGCTCGGCTATCCGCCGAAGGGCACCCATGCCCACAGCCTGGTGCAGGTGTTCATGGCCCTGGGTGAGGGTGAGATCGGCGCTTTCCGCGCCTTCGCGGAGGTCTACCCCGACGACTGTCTGCTGCTGGTCGACACCATCGACACGCTCGGCAGCGGCGTGCCCAACGCGATCAAGGTCTTCGAAGAGCTGCGTCGCAAGGGGCACCGGCCGCTCGGCATCCGGCTCGACTCCGGCGATCTCGCCTACCTGGCGATCCAGGCGGCGGCGATGCTCGACGTCGCCGGCTTCGACGAAACCTCGATCGTGCTCTCCAGCGGCCTCGACGAGCTGGCCATCTGGCAGATCCTCACCCAGATCGAGGAGGAGGCGCCGCGCTACGGTGTCGACGCCGACCGGCTCATCGGGCGGCTGGTCTACGGCGTCGGTACCCACCTGATCACCTCGGGCTCCTCCGGCCTCAACGGCGTCTACAAGGCGGTCGCCCTGCGCGAGGGAGAAGACTGGCGGCCGATGCTCAAGATCTCCGAGGCGCCGCGCAAGACGCCCAACCCCGGAGCGAAGACCGCCTGGCGGGTCTACGACCGGCGCGGCCGGGCGACGGCCGACGTGCTGGCGTCGATCGACGAGGAGCCACCCACGGACGGCAGCCTGACCCTCCACCACCCGGTTCGCCGGGGGATCACCCGAACCCTCGAACGCGACGAGATCTCCGAGATCGAGCGGCTGCTCGAGCCGGTTCTGGATCGAGGCGAGCGGCTGCGGGAGCCGGAGGCGCTCGACATCATGCGGCGCCGCCGCCAGGCCGACCTCGAGCGCCTCGACCCGGGCGTCCGCCGCCTGATCAACCCGCACGTCTACCACGTCTCGCTGACCACCCAGCTGTGGGAGCTCAAGCGGCGGCTGGTCGCCGAGACCCGCGGAGCGGGCTAGCGCCCTAGACCAGCCAGTCGGGCATCCTCAGCGCACGAAACCTGTCTCAGAGCACCGGTACTTAAGGATTGAAGCAGGCGCAGGAGGTGATCTTGGCGGTACGCGACCGGATCTTGGCCGGGGGATCGACGGACGGGCCGGCGGTGCAGTAGTCGAGACTGCCGACGAGTTGGCCCAGGCCCGGCTGGCGCCAGCGGTTGGCCACCAGGAACGAGTTGCAGCCCGTGCTCGGATCGCCGAAAAGCAGGCCCTCGTTGATCAGATCGTAGGCCGCCAGCGTTCCACCGTACGACTCGAACGTGCTGTCCTCGGCGTTGCGGAACTGCTCGTTGGCGTTGATGCGCCCCCGGTTGACGAACTCGCCGCCGTTGGCCAGCTGGCGGTGCGCGTTGATCAGACCGTCGTTATCGACTCGACCGAGGTTGTGGACGTGGCCGGAGGCATCGAGGATGCCGCCGTTCTGCACCTCGCCGCGGTTGCGTAGCTCGGCACCGACGCCGACAAAGGCACCTTCGTGGTTGACCAGACGAGCGCCCGAGCCGACGAGCAGGTTCTCATAGGTCAAGAGCACGCCGTGGTTGTCGACCACGACCTGCTCCAGACCGAGCGAGAAGTAGCGCAGCGTGCCGTGGTTGACGATCTTGCCGGCCGTGCTGCCGTTGGTGTCCCCATCTTGCGGCTCGAAGGCCACCGAACTGGGGATGGCGGCGCCGCAGACCTCGAACGCGCCGCCCTTCAGCGTGATCGTCCCGGTGAAGATCGCCGACTCGTCGACACAGACCGTGTTGCCGCGCGTCGCCGTGTAGCTGTCGCCGTCCCGGCCGGTGATCAGGAAGTCACACTGCCCGCAGCCGTCGTTGGCCATGGCCGGCAGCGCCAACAGGGCAAGCGCCGCGACGACCCCGAAAGTGCGCCCCGAGAACAACGACACACTGGTATCGTCGGCGCTCATGACCCTTGATTGTACACGAGTTCCGTGACCTCCGGTCGCGTACCTCGCGGCCCGCTCTGCGGGATCCTGCTGATCTCGGCCGCCAAGCTGCTGCTCGAGATCTCGCTCACCCGCTACTTCTCGTTCCATCTCTGGTTCCACTACGCCTTCATGATCATCAGCATCGCGCTGCTCGGGCTGAGCGGCGCGAGCACGACCCTGGCGCTCCTGCGGCGCCGGTTGGAACGCCATCCGCCGGCCAGGGTGCTGGTGGCCAGCGCCCTCGCCTGCGCCACCGCGATCCTGGTCAGCCTGCCGATCCTCGGCCTCCTGAGCTCCTGGTGGATGGCCGAGACCCAGACCTCCCGCAGCTGGGACGCGATCGTCATCGGTCTGTATTGGCTGACGCTCTTCGTCCCCTTCTTCTGCGCCGGGGCGACCCTGTCGTGGGCGATCCGCACCTATGCCGGCCAATTCAACACTGCCTATGCATTCGATCTCGTCGGCGCGGCAGGCGGCTGCCTGCTGGCAGTGGTCCTGCTGTCGTGGCTGCACCCGGAGCAGGCGCTGGCGGCGGCGGCGGTCGTCGCCCTGGCCAGCGCCCTCTGCTTTGCCACCGCCGAGCGGCGCGCTGGCGCTCTGGTGCCGGCGCTGGCGGTCGTCGGACTCATCGTGGCGGCACTGACGGCGCTGGCCGGCGACCGGATTGTCGGCGCGGCCACCACCCCGACCAAGGGACTGGCCAAAGACCTGAAGGCCGGCGGCCGGATCGTCGCCAGCCGGCCGAGCATGACCGGTCGCGTCGACGTGGTGAGACGGGCCGGGATGCGCTTCAGCTGGGGTCTCGGCGCCAACTTCCGGGGCCGCTTTCCGGAACAGCTGGCAGTCCGCATCGACGGCGACGCTCTGACCACCATCACGCGCTATGACGGCGATTTCGACAGCTGGGGCTTCACCGACTACTCGCCCGCCACGCTGCCGTTCGTCGAAAGTTTTGCCGGCAGTGCACGCTTCAGAACCTGGACGCTGTTCAGTCGAGAAGGCCAGAGTCGGG
>CALZJC010000326.1 GCA_945787525.1 Thermoanaerobaculia bacterium
ATCCGCTGCGCGTCGACCGTCAGTAGTGCAGATGCCCGGCCGCCGCCGCAGGCTGCTAGCCTGATCGGCGAGAAGGTCGAGCTAGACTGGAGCCCGGATGGCCACTTTCCAGGACGACGGTTGTCCTCGCCGGGTGCGCCGCGGTCGCCCTCAGAGGCCGGCGCGGGGCCTGGGGGACGCTCATCGGCCTGGCCCGGACCTTGCACCATGAGAGCGTTGGACCGGGCGGCGAAGGCAAGACGCAGTGAGGACCGGTCGAAAGGAGAAACGGTCATGATCAGCGGACGACAGCTCAACAAGAAGGTTCTGGTCCCGGGGCTCGCGCTTCTGGCGGTGTTGGTGATCGGCGCCGAGGCGCCGCTCTCCGCGGATCGTGGAGCGAAGGCGACGAGATCCTCCGGCAGCTCTGCGGCACCGAGGGTGCAGAACTCCAGCGCCGGCGGCTCCTCATCCAGGGTCTCGGCCAGCAGCGGCAGCCGCACGGCGCAGCCACGCAGCACGGCGAGATCGGGAGCCGCGAGCACTCGGCGGTCGAGCCCTGCCAGCCGCGGCAGGCACCGGGGCTCGCGCGGTGGCCACTACTACCACAACATCGGGCTTCATTTCGGCTACGGCGGCTACTACGGCTGGAGCCGCGGTTACGGCTACTACTACCCGTACTACTACCACCCGTTCTACTGGGGTGTGCCCTACTACGTGCCACGGCGCGCCAGCGTGCAGTACCGGCTGGGTGCCTTCGACCTCAACGTCAGGCCGAAGAAGGCGGAGGTCTATCTCGACGGCCAGTACATCGGCAGGGCGGGGCAGTACGACGGTTTCCCCGAGCATCTGTGGCTCGAGCAGGGCTCCTACGAGCTGATCTTCTATCGCCCGGGTCTGGCCACCGAGAGAAGGGTCCTGTCGATCTATCCGGGGGTCGTGGTGGATGTCCGGCTGCGACTGGTACCTGGCGAGTCGATTGCGCCCAGCGAGCTCAGCACCGTCGATGGCCCGGCGGGGGCGATGGCCGAGGTGAGCTCGGCCTACGAGAGACAGGCGCGTGAGGCGCCGCCTGCCGCCCGGTCGGCGGCACCACCGGCCAGCGCCGAGCTCGACACCCGGGCGGCGCCCGGACGCCTGCGGCTCAGCGTCCTGCCGGCCGACGCATCGGTCTATCTCGACGGGCGCCTGCTGGGCTCGGGCGACGACCTGGGCCGGCTACACGCCGGGCTGGTCGTCGAGGCCGGTAGCCACCTGATCGAAGTCGTGCGGCCCGGCTACGCCACCGAGCGGCGCGAGTTCGCGGTTGGCGAGGGTGACGAGGTCGAGCTGGAAGTCCTGCTGAAGGCCGGCTGAGGGGGGCTTCCGACAGCGCAGTTGCGAAGGGCCGGCGCGACGCCGGCCCTTTTTTTGTGGGCCCGCCTCCTGCTGCCTGCCGGCTCGCAGCTCGGGCGCCGTCAGCCGACCGTCAGACCGCGCTGCTCCATCTTGAGCAGCCACAGCTTCTTCTTCGGCCCGCCGATGAAGCTGCCGATGCCCGACTTGTGGGTGACCACCCGGTGGCAGGGCACGATCAGCGGCAGCGGGTTGGTCACCAGCGTCGACAGAACCTGCCGGTAGCCGTCGGGGCGGCCGGCGGAGTCGGCGATCTGCTGGTAGGTGCGGGTTCGGCCGTAGGGGATCCTGGCGGTCTGTCGGAGGACCCGCCGGTGGAAGCTGTCCAGGTCCATGGCGCGCAGGTCGTAGTCCAGATCGAGCTTTCGCCGGGCGCCCGCCAGGTACTCCGAGAAGCGGCCCAGGACCTCGTCGATGAAGTCGGACCGCTCCGACCGCTTGAGGCTGGCGAACGGCTTGAACAGGCGGCGCTGGCGCCCCTTGGGCACGATCAGGACACTGGTGATCCGCTCGCCCAGCAGCTCGATGCCCAGCGCGCCGATCGGTGACGGGAGGAGGATGCGAGCGGGCTCGGTGGGGACGGAATCCACGGCCTGGCCCGGTTGTCTGGGGCGTTCCGCCATGCGGCGCACCCTATCATGGCGCCTCCTCGGGCCGCCCGGCGGGGGAGGGTCGGCAGCGCACCGTCAGTGGGGTCCAGCGGGCCGCCCCGAGAGCCCTCGCCAGATCCGCTTCACCCCGGTAAGGGCGGTCGGTGATGCGCCGGCTGGGGATCTCGAAGGTGGTGACGCCGGCCAGTGGGAACGGCTCGATCTCGAGCTCCCCGGCGCGTAGGCGAGCGGTCAGGTCACCCCACGCGATCGGTGTGACGGAGCGGCAGCAGACCGCCAGGGACAGGGCATCGGCGAGCTCCAGCCACCGGTAGTCGGCCGCCAGGTCGTCGGCGGTGAGCCCGGCCGCCGCCAGCAGCTCCTCTCGCCGCTCGGCCAGCTGGTCCAGAAAGGCGGACCAGCCGGGGTCGGCGCGGCGGGCGCGATGCAGCTGCCAGGAGTGCTCTGCCGCCAGCAGGGCGGTGTAGGGAGCTTCGCTGGTGAAGCGCTCGACGCCGCGGCGCCAGAGCTCCCGGCGGTGCTCGGCGGGCAGCGAACGGAAGTCGTGCGGGCGGCCCGTCGAGGGGTCGATACGGGGTGCCGCGTCGGCCTCGCGCCACCCGTTGTCGTGCTCGCGTACGGCTTCGATCAGCCGATTCCGGCGCGGGTGCTCGCGCAGCTCCCGGCGGCGCCAGAGCGAGAGCAGCTGGGCGGCAAAGCGGGCATGGTCCGGTTGGGTGACGAGCCGGAGCTCGCCGTGATCCTCGACGACGATCATCTCGGTTGCAGGCTACCGGGTGATGGGCCACCACGGGCTCTCTTCGCCCACCCCTTGGGATGGTCCGGGTGTTGGACCCTGCCGGTAGGATTCCTCTCGGGGACGACGCTTCGAGGAGGGACGGAATTCGATGCCTTTTCATCTTCCAGAGCCGTGGCGCGTCAAGGTGGTCGAGCCGATCCGCCTGCCGACGCCGGAGACCCGTGAGCAGCGGCTGGCGGCGGCCGGGTTCAACCTGTTCGACGTGCCCGCCGAGGCCATCTTCATCGATCTGCTCACCGATTCGGGCACCGCGGCGATGTCCGACAACCAGTGGGCCGGCCTGATGCTGGGCGACGAGTCGTACGCCGGCGCGCGCAGCTACTACCGCTTCGAGGAGGCGGTGCACGAGGTCTTCGGCTTCCCCCACCTGATCCCGGTCCACCAGGGCCGGGTGGCCGAGAACCTGCTGTTCTCGACCCTGGTGGACGCCGGCTCGATCGTGCCCAACAACAACCATTTCGATACCACCCGGGCGAACATCGAGATCCACGGCGCCAGGGCCCTGGACCTGGTGATCGACGAGGGCAGGGACCCGGACTCCGACCACCCGTTCAAGGGCAACATCGACCTCGACAAGGCGCGCCGGCTGTTCGAGACGACACCGCGGGAGCGCATACCGCTGGCCATGTTGACCCTGACCAACAACTCCGGCGGCGGTCAACCCGTGTCGCTGGCCAACGTTCGGGCCTACGCCGAGCTGTGCCACGAGTTCGGCATTCCGTTCTACATCGACGCCTGCCGCTTTGCCGAGAACGCCTACTTCATCCAGCAGCGCGAAGAGGGCCAGGCCGCCCGCTCCGTAGCCGAGATCGCCCGCGAGGTCTTCGATCTGGCCGACGGCTGCACGATGAGCGCCAAGAAGGACGGGTTGGCCAACATGGGCGGCTTCGTGGCCAGCCGCAACCGGGAGCTGATCGAGACCCTCACCCAACGCCTCATTCTGATCGAGGGTTTCCCGACCTACGGCGGGCTGGCCGGCCGCGACCTCGAGGCGGTGGCTCGCGGGCTGCGTGAGGTACTGGATCCCGAGTACCTGCGCTTTCGCGTCGGCCAGCTCGAGGCGTTCGGCCGCAGGATTCACGAGCTCGGCGTCCCGATCATCCGGCCGGTCGGCGGCCACGCCGTGTACGTCGACGCGCGCCGGTTCCTGCCCCACATCCCGCCGGCCGAGTTTCCGGCCCAGGCGCTGGTAGTCGCCCTCTACCGCGAAGGAGCGGTGCGCGGCGTCGAGATCGGCAGCGTGATGTTCGGGCGCACCGACCCGGAGACCGGCGAAAAGAGCTACGCCGACCTCGAACTGGTCCGCCTGGCGGTTCCCCGGCGGGTCTACACCAACACCCATCTCGCCTATGTGGTCGAGGTCCTCGAGCAGATCCGCGATCGACGCGACCGGCTCAAGGGCCTGCGCATGGTCCACGAGGCACCGGTGCTGCGGCACTTCACGGCGCGTTTTGAAGAGCTGGCCTGACGCCGGGGCGGCTGCTCGAGGCGGCCACCCGGTTTGACGTGACCGAAGGTCGGACGGCGGCCTGGGCCGCCCGAGCGGCAGCGTTTGCTCGACTGGTATGATGGAATCCACCCTGGAACTATCTTTAGCAATGGAGGTGGGAGTTATGAAGAAGGCACTCATTCTGGGCATCTGTGCAACCGTTTTCGTCTGTGCTGCCGGCGCGGCCCTGGCCGACAAGCCGGTGATGGGCGTCACCGAGTTCACCAACGAGGTCAGCGGCATGCACTGGTGGAATCCGGACGTCGGCTGGGAGCTGTCCGGCATGCTGACCAACGAGCTGGCGTCGACCGGCGCCTTCTCGATGGTGG
>CALZJC010000327.1 GCA_945787525.1 Thermoanaerobaculia bacterium
CGCTCGCCGCCCTTGGTGAAGGCGACCACCGAAGGCGTCGTCCGGTTGCCCTCGGAGTTGGGGATCACCGTCTTCTCGGTGCCCTCCATGACGGCGACCACGCTGTTCGTGGTGCCCAGATCTATACCTATGATCTTGCTCACCTGACTCCTCCTCTATCGTCTTGCTGGGAGCCTTGGGGTGCGCCGGAACACCCGGCTGGCCTCCAAGACGATCCGATTGTACAGACCTTAGTGGACTGTTGTCAACCTAATATGACAAGACTGGACTAAGATCGCATCAATCCAGGAGAACCAGAGGAGGCTCCTCCCGCGCCGCCCGCGCCTGAAACTCGGGATCGAGCAGGAAGTTGCCCCCGATTCCCTCGGTGCGTGAGGCCCCGGCGGGCGCCTGCAGGCTGAAGCTGGTGGCGGTGGCCGAGTAGCCCAACTCACCACCGCGCGCGGCGAAGAGTCCGCGGCGCGGCAGGAGACCGACCTGCTCGAGCTCGGCGAGGCTCTCCGGAAAACGACCCTCGAGCAGGAAGAAGGTGCGCGCGGCGCGGTCGACCTGGAGGAAGATCCCCGCCTGGCGCTCGGTATCGAACGCCTGCCGCAGATCGGCGTGCCAGGGGAAGGGCAGGTAGATCCGCCAGGGCGCTGGCAGGCAGTAGACCGCGGCCGCCACCAGCAGCCCGGCCGCCAGCAGACGCGCCAGCCACGGCGGTGGCCCGATGCGCTGCCGTTCCCGGATCGGTAGCGGGGCAGGCGCGGGCTTCGCAACCGGCGGCGGTGGCTCCTCGCTCTGCGGCTCGATCACCGGCAGGGGTACGGTGACCGGAGAGGGCGGCGCGGCCGCCAACGCAGGCGATGACGGCTTCGCCTCGTCCGCCGGCGGCGCGGCTGAGAACGCGGGACGGCGCGGCGATGGCGGCACGTCCCCCTGGCGCCGGCGCAACAGGTCGGCCTGCTCCATGCGCAGCAGGAGCAGACGGGCCCGGTGGTCCGACATACCGGCGTCGCGGGCCAGGAGGCCGACGGTACGGCTACCGTCGACCCGGTCGAGCAGCGAGTGGATCTCCTCTCCCGGCTCGGTGGAGGTCAGCCCGGGCGACAACAGCTCACCGAGCGTCTCGGCGGCCATCGACGCGTCCAGGAGATCCACCTGCTCGAAGACCTCCTCGGTCGACGGCGGCAGGGCGCCCAGCAGCTCCGCCGACGCCAGCTCATCCGCCGCCCGCACCAGGACCTCCTCGATCGGGATCGGCGCGACCCCTTCCTCGAAAGCGACCTCGTCGCCGCGATAGAACTTGTACTCGCCCCGCTTCCAGCCCAGGACCTGGACGCAGAGGCCGTAGGCGTGGTCGCGCAGGGCGGCGTTGAGCGTGTCGCGGCCGATGTAGTTGCGCTCCAGCAGCAGATCCACTACCCGGCCGCCGCCGGCGTGGTGCTCGGCGCCGAGATTCGCCAGCACCTCAGCCGAGACCAGGCCGCTGCCGGTCAGGATCCGCCCGAGGCCCTCCTCCAGACTCTGGTTGAGGGCGTCGGCCGAGACCAGCTGACCGTCGAGAATCGACAGACCGATGATCTCCTGATCGCCCTGGACCGTGAGGATGCCGCGGCCGCGCTGCCGGGCAAGCAGCAGCAGGACCTCCGACAGGCGCCGCTCTTCGATCCGCCCTTCGAGATTGTCCATCACTTCGCCCCGGCCATCGAGATTCTCACCGGTCTGCGCTTCTGCCGCAGGAACCGCACCAGCGCCCACAGCACGAGCCCGACTCCGGTCACCCACCAGGAGAGCTGGCTGGCCGGCACCAACAACCAGGGCAGCCGGAAGGCCGAGCGCACCACCAGGGGCAGGGCGACCAGCGCGCAGGGCACCAACAGTGCGGCGAAAGCCGCCACGGGGCGTCGCGCCTCGACTTCCGCGTAACCCGGTAGAAAGGTGCGCGCCCACCGGTTGGGCGCCGGCACGGCATCCGGCTGATCCCGTGCCGAGCTCTTCTTCGCCGGAACCAGAAGATGCAGGACCATCGCGATCGCCACGAAGAGCACCGCCGGGGGAAGAGAGAGGTACCAGGACGGCTTGACTTCGCCGGAGCGCCAGGCAGCACCGATCTGACGCCGGATCTGCGCCGTGCGCTCGAGCCCCTCCCCCGTGGCAATGACCCGCGACTCGGCCGCTTCGCGGATCCAGCGACTGACTGTTTGCGGCGCCAGCCGCTGAGCGTCGCGCAACGCCCGCGCCGATTCGTCGAAGCGCAGCAGCTCCGAGTAGGCCTGACTCAGGTTGAAGTGGGCCGCGGCGTTCCCGGGGTCGGCCACCAGCGCCTGCTGCAGCAGCCCGATGGCTCGTTCGAAGTCACCGAGGTGGAAGAAGGAGACGCCGGCGCCCAGCCAGGCCGCCGAGTTCTCCGGCTCCTCGTCGAGCACCTGCATATAGAGATCGCGCGCCAAAGGCCACTGCCCCAGCATCACCTGCACGTCGGCCAGCAGGTGTCGCACCGAGGGGCTCTCCGGCAGGATCGCCCGTAAAACGCCCAGGTCGCCGAACAGGGTGCCGCTCAGTCGCCCGGCGCGGACATCCTCGATCGCCAGAGCCGCGGTCGACAGGCTCACGCCGAGACGCTTGCGCTGCTCGTTGACAAGCAAAGGCGCCAGGCCCAGCAGCAGCAGCAGGCCCGCCAGCACCCAGCGCTCGAAACGAGCGCCGTGGCCCCACAGCAAAATCGCCCAGTAGACGATCAGCACCATCGGCCCGGCCGGCAGGAGCAGCGGCCATAGCAGCAGGAGCAGGGTCAGGATGTAGCAGGCCCAGGAGGGCATGTGCGGGTCCAGCCAGCCGAACAGCCGCGCCACCAGCTGCTGGCCGCGGGTGGCCATGATCACCGCGACGAAGACCACTCCGGCGACCAGCAGCGTGGCCAGCATCCAGAGCCCGAAGTTGGCCAGAGTCAAGCGGGTCAGCAACGACGAGCCGACAATGTGACGCAGGGCCACCAGCGCCGCGAGGCTGCGCTCGCCGCGCGCCCGGGCGACCAGGGCACGGGCGAACTCGGGCTCCGCGAGCCCGGGGTCGAGTCGCTCCGCCGCCGCCAGCGCCAGCTCGGCCTGCTCCAGCACGCCCTCGTCCGCCGCCCCGACGGCGCGCGCCGCAGCCCCGAGGCTGAGATCGGGCAGGCGCCGCAGGCCCATTCGGGCGGCGCCCGACTGCATCTCCGCCAGAGCCAGATCGGTACCCTCGGCGTCCTCCTGATAGAGCGCCGACAGCCAGTCGAGCCACGACTCCTGCAGGCCCGCCAGCTCCGAGCGCACTTGCGGCGTCAGCTCCAACTCGCCGGGCTCGGGTGGTGCCTCGGCAGCCACCCCCGCCACCGCCGGCAACAGGAGCAGCCCGCCAAGGAGCAGCAGCCGGCCACCAGCTCTCAGACCGGGCGCTCTCGTCCCGGGCGCCGGACCGCACGATCGGTCTTGTTCAGCCCCGTTTCTGAACATAGCGAAGGCGACAGCGATAGAGCAGATCCTCGATCAGCCTGGACTCCTCGGCCTCCAGGTTGCCAGCCGTCTTTCGACGGAGGACGTCGAGCAGATCGATGTGGAGCCGCGCCATCTCCAGATTCTCCGCCGATTCCCCGTCGGGCAGCTCGACGTCGCCCAGATAGAGGGCGATGGGCTCGGCCAGCAGGGTCACCAGGTCGAGAAAAGTCGGCGCGCCAAGGCCTTCTGGAGTCCCCGGGATCTCGAGCCTGGGGGCGGCGTCGGGCAGCTCGTCGGCGGGCGCCTGCGAAGCCGAGGCCGGCGGTTTCGCGGCCCCTTCGGGCGCCGACGCCGGCGCCGATTCCATCGGCGGCTGCGGCGCCCGATCCACCGCTGGCGGGGCGGCGGCTTGCGGGGCCGGCGCCTCGGGCGCCTGTTCCCCGGCGGCTTCGGCGTCGCTTTCGAGGTGGCGGAACTCCTCGCGCAGCTCGCCCTCGGCGGTGAACATGCGCCTGTCGGTTACTTTGAGTTCTTTGTCGCCCACTCTGTTCTCCTGATCCGACCTTCTCTAGCGCTGGTCTGCCGCGGCTGCCGCCGGTGGGTTATGGTAGCAAGAACCCCATGAATGAGCCTCTAGGCGATCCGCTGGACCGGTTACGCCGCCTGGTCGCCCGGCTGCGCGGGCCGGACGGCTGTCCCTGGGACCGCCAACAGACGCTGGCCGACGTGCGCGCCTACCTCATCGAGGAGGCCCACGAGGCGGCCGCAGCCATCGACGACGACGATCCAGCGGCGCTCGGCGAGGAGCTCGGAGACGTGCTCTTCCTGATCGTCTTTGCCGCCGAGTTGCTGCGCGAGCGGGGCGGCGCCGACATCGGGCGGCTGGCGGCGGCGGCCGAGGCGAAGATGGTCTCGCGACACCCGCATGTCTTCGGCGACGAGAAGGCCCGCGATGCCGCCGAGGTGCGCAAAGTCTGGGGCCGGCGCAAGCAGGCCGAGCGACCGGCCTCGGCCTCCGTCCTCGACGGCGTGCCGGCTTCGCTACCGGCCCTTCTCCAGTCCTACCGCATGACCCAGAAGGCCGCCGACGTGGGTTTCGACTGGCCCGATGTGGAGGGCGTCCTGGCCAAGATCGACGAGGAGCTG
>CALZJC010000328.1 GCA_945787525.1 Thermoanaerobaculia bacterium
ACTCCGGCCAGAGCCTCCTCGGCCTGGTGGCCGGCGGCGGCCATGATGGTCTCGTGGTAGTCGACCGACAGCGTGTCGAGGACGATGTCGGCAACCGTCGGCCGGCCGGCCCTGAGGAACGACTCGGTGTTGCCGGCGCAGTCCTGGAACTCCAGCCAGACCAGCGTCGGCTTCTCCTTGGTCGCGATGGCGGCGGCGATGCGGGCGCCTGCGGAGCCCGGTAGCGCCAGCACCGAGGCCATGACGCCGCAGAAACCCATGAAGTCGCGGCGCGAGACACCTCGCCTCTCGAGCTCTTCCGAGAACCAGCTCTGATGCTCTTCCATTACCACCTCCCTGAGGTCGAACGGGGGCAAGACGAGACAGCTTTGTGGAGCAATCTAGTCGGTGGGGCCGAGAGATGTCGACCTACCTACAGGCGGTGCAGGGAACGTCCGTAGGTGGCAATGGGTGGCCACCCTTTGGGACAGGAAGGTCGATTGATCCCACCTATACAGGTGGGAGTATCTCGGAGGAGAGGAGGAGGTGTGCGGCGCCTCTCCCGGGCCGTCGAATCGTCGCACAGGCCGGCCCGTGGCGCCCGGTGGGTCACTCCGCGGCGGCCGCCAGATAGGCGAGGATGTCGCGCAGATCGCGACCGCTCAGCTCGGGCCACGGCCTGCCCTCGCCGAGGGTCGACTCCTTCATCAGGGGAGCGTGATTCCACATCGCGGCGACAAAGTCGGCGTTCGTACCGGTCACGTTGGCCGCCGCCAGGTCGGGTCCTTCGTGCGCCCCCTCACCGCCGGAGTGGCACTCGGCGCAGGAGCGGGTGGTGAACACCCGTGCTCCCCGCGCGGCGTCGCCGGGTGGATCGCCGAACGGCAGGTAATAGAGGAACGCGATGAGGTCGGCCAGGTCGGGAGTGGTGAACTGCGGCCAGCCGAGACCGCGCGCTCTCATCGCGTCGCTCATCGACTCGGCGTGGTTCCACATCGAGCCGGCGATCGCCTCGGCCGAGCGGTGGAGATCGGCGCGGGTCAGATCCGGCCCGCCGTCACCGCGGGCGTCGCGGCCGTGGCAGAGAGGACACCCCTTGCTCTGGAACAGCTCGCGGCCGTGATTCGGGTTGCCGGGGGCCACCAGCATCCGTTCCTGCGGGCCGCCGCGCGCCGTCTGACGGACGAAGGCGCTGAGATCCGCCAGGTCGCCAGCGGCGAAATCCGGGGTCGCCACCCCGGCCGCCCGCATGGTCTCGAACATCGCCGGGCCGTGGTTCCAGATCGCCTGGGCGATGTAGAGCGGCGAGGCGAACCGGGTGAGCCCCGCCAGATCCGGAGCGGAGCCGTCGCGGCCACCCTCCAGCGAGTGGCACTCGGTGCAGCCCTTGCCCCGGAAGACGCGGCGGCCGGCCGCTGCCTCCCCCGGGCGGCCCAGGTAATCGATGAAGTAGAGGAAGGCGGTCAGCGCTCCGACCTCGCGCGACGACAGCTCGGGCCAGGGTAGGCGGGCGTCCTCGAGGCTCACCGACATCCCCGGTACGTGGTTCCACAAGCCGGCGCCGAGATCCAGGAAGCTGCCGCCGAAAGCGCCTCGGCCGAGGTCGGGTCCGACGCCCTGCACATCGCCGGCGATGCCGTGGCAGAGGACGCAGCTCTTCTCCTCGAACAGCAGCCGCCCGGCGAGCGGGTTGTCTGGCAGCGGCGGCGCTTCCTGAGCAGGCGAAGGAGAGGGTCCGGCGGCCAGGAAGCTGAACAGGCCGAGCAGGCAGACCAGGGCCGTCCGCCGCATTATCGAGCCTCTCCCGACTCGTCGCCGGCCGCGCGGGCGCCGCGTTGCAGGCCCACGAAGACGTAGGTCAGCACCGCGGCGCCGGTGAGGAAAACGGGGATCGCCACAATGGGGATCGCCACCGTAGCCGAGGGTACATCGTGCAGGCGCTGGGACAGACGGTTGAGGTGGAGGATCCAGCCGCTGATACCGAGCACGAAGACCCACATGACCGCCACCGAGGCCACCTGCAGCGCATAGATCCAGCCGGGAGTCCTGGTTCCGGATTCTGCCATCTCAGCTCTCTCTCGGTCGCGGGTCGGGGAGGTAGCTCTCGACCCGTTCCATGGTCTCGCGCACCGCCTGCTCGCGCCCCTCCTGCAGCTCCCAGACAGAGATCAGCGGGAAGAAGCGGGCGAACAGCACGAAGCCGAGCATGAAGGTGGCGATGCCGCCGACGAACATCGCCCACTCCACCAGGCTCGGCACGTAGAACCCGCTGGGGTAGGGCAGCCGCGGGTTGGCCAGCGACGGCACGACGATGTTCAAGCGCTCGAGCCACATGCCGATCACCACCGCCGTCGACGCGATGAAGATGCCGGAGATGGTGCGCAGGCGGCGGAAGCTCAGGACCACCACCGGGATCAGGAAGTTGCACACCACCATGCCCCAGAACCAGGGAGCGTAGGGGCCGCTGAACTTGTAGAAGAAGACCCGCATCTCGCTCGGCTCGTTGCCGAAGAAGGCGGTCAGGAACTCCGAGAAGGTGAAGTAGAACCAGAACAGCGACATGATCAACAGCAGCTTGGACAGGTTGTCGAAGTGGATCTGCTTGAGGTAGCGCTCGAGCCGGAAGACCTTGCGCAGCACGATCATCACCATCATCAGGGCGGCGATGCCGGAGAAGATGGCGCCGACCACGAAGTAGGGCCCGAAGATGGTCGAGTGCCAGCCGGGCTGCAGGGTCATGGCGAAGATGTACGAGATCACCGTGTGCACCGAGACCGCGATCGGGATCACCAGCACCATGAGGATGGAGACGGCGCGCTCGAGCACCTTGCGCTGGCGCGGCGTGTCCCGCCAGCCCCAGGCCATGAACTTGTACAGCCACTGCGGCCGCGCCCCCCGGTCGCGCAGCAGTGCGATGTCCGGGATCAGCGGGATATAGAGATAGACCGTCGAGGCCATGAAGTAGGCGGTGATGGCGCTCACGTCCCACAGCAGAGGCGACTGCAGTCGGCCGGCACTGAAGATGTTGAGCATCCGGTCCGGCCGCCCCAGATCGAGCACCGGGTGAAAGCCGCCGATCCCCAGCACCACCACCGTGATCACCTCGGCCATGCGGGTGATCGGCCGCCGCCATTCGGCGTTGGAGAGCCGCAGGATGGCCGAGATCAGCGTCCCGGCGTGGCTGATGCCGATGAAAATGACGAAGTTGACGATGTAGAAGCCCCAGGCCACCGGTTGGTTGAGGCCGGTCACGCCGAGGCCGTAGAGGAGCTGGCGGCCGAAGATCACCCATGCGCCGAGCAGCACCAGGAGGAGCAGCGTCGTGGCGACCCGGAAGCCGCTGCCCGGCCGTTCCACCGAGCGCAGCAGGTCGCTGACGTCGACCGCGTCCAGCCCGTGGGCGGGCCTCGTCTCGTGGCTGGCTTCGTCGCTCATCGTCGCTCTCGTGGCTACTCCTGCTGCGCCAGGTAGACCACCTTGGGCCGTGTGCCGAGATCGGCGTGCGGCCGGTAGGCCCGCGGGCTGCGCGCCAGCCGGCTGACGCGGCTGTCCGGATCGTCGAGATCGCCGAAGACGATGGCCTGCGCCGGGCAGCTCTCGGCGCAGGCGGTGGTCACCTCGCCGTCGCGGATCTCGCGCTCCTCGGCCCGCGCCTGCTCGCGGGCGCGGATCACCCGGTGATGGCAGAAGGTGCACTTCTCGACCACGCCCTTGGGCCTGAGCGAGACGTCGGGGTTGGCCTTCCTCTGGAGGTCGCCGGGCCACTCTGGCTCGTACCAGTTGAAGACCTTGGCGTTGTACGGGCAGGCCGCCATGCAGTAGCGGCAGCCGATGCAGCGGCTGTAGACCTGGCCGACGATGCCCTCCTCGTTGCGGTAGGTGGCGTGCACCGGGCAGACCCGGACGCAGGGCGGGTTGTCGCACTGGACGCAGAGAACGGGTTTGTAGGTCACCTCGAGGTTGGCCTCCTCGCCCGAGACCTCGCGCAGGACGCGCAGCCAGTGGAAGGCGCGGTTCTCCTGCGTCTCGGCCGCGCCGACCGCCGCCAGGTTGTTCTCCTGATGACAGGCGGCCATGCAGTTGCCACAGCCGGTGCAGCGGTCGAGGTCGATGGTCATGCCCCAGCGCGCCATCAGCCGTGCGCTCCATCCAGCGGCCGCGGGCCGCCGCGCCCGCGCCGCGCCACCAGGCGCAGCCGGACACGGGTGGCGGTCAGGGCTGGCCCGCCGGAGAGCGGATCGAACAGCGGCGGCAGCAAGTCGATCGGGTTCTCGCCGATGCCCCGGGCCGGGCCGGCCATCTCCTCATGGCCCAGGCCGAGCGGCACGTGGGCGACGCCGGGGGTCGCCCCCGGCTCGATGCGCACCACCGTCTCGATGCTGCCCTGCTCGGACTCGAGCGCCACCCGGTCGCCCTCCTCGAAGTGCAGCTGGTGTGCCGTCGCGGGGGCCAGCTCGACCCAGGTGCGCCAGCCGGTGAGCGACGGATAGCCGTACATCTCCAGCACCATCGGCGAGACCACACCAAGCCGCCCGCGGCCGGTGATCGGGCGGAACGGCACCAGGGTCAGCTCGCCCTCGCCGGCCAGCCGCGGCGGCTCGAAGTGGGGC
>CALZJC010000329.1 GCA_945787525.1 Thermoanaerobaculia bacterium
TCGTAGCTGTCTGAAGATGCAAGACTTGCGACCGAGGGCACCGCAAGCGTGCTCGAAGCACGCTGAGGATGCCCGACCGGAGCGTAACGCCGCAGATTCCGGCAGATACGGCGTTTCTTAGGCGATTGCTGAGAAGGCCAGGCTGGCCTGCGCTTTTCAGCCAGCCGCTGGCCGCCTCGCAGCGGGTGGCTGAGAGCCGCAGGCTAGATGGAGACGTCTGCCAGAGGCTTGCCGGCGGTGCTCTCGGCCTGGCGCTCGGGCTCGAGGGCGGGCGGTGAGAAGCCTCGCCGTGGCCGCCGCGCCGGCAGCACCGAGAGCAGGAACATGTAGGTGTAGCCCTGCAGGAAGAGGTAGAGGAAGGGCAGCGACGGCCACATGTGGAGCCGGATCGCCACCGCGAAGCAGACGGCGAAGTAGACCGCCAGCAGGCCCTCCACCAGGACGGCCGAGTCCTGGGCTACCCGGTAACGCTTGCCACGCCAGCCGTCGCGCCGCTGCTCGATGCGGTACTTGGGGGTGCGCTCGAAGACGCCGCCGCGCCGCAGGACGCCCGAGACGACGGCCCGAGAGTTGTTGATCGCCAGGCCGATGCCGACGCCCATGAGCGCCGGCAGGAAGAGCATCTCGCGGCTCCAGCCCCAACCCCGGCCGCGGCCCCGCTCGCGCTGGCTGGCGAGGTAGAAGACCAGCACCGATATGGTGGCGGCGACAAACAGGGGCAGGTCGACCAGCAGCAGCAGGTGAACGTCGTCGCCGCGCCGGATCAGCATCGCCGGAAAGACCAGGATCGACAGGGCGACCATCAGGAGATAGCTGATGTTGTTGGTCAGGTGGACGAACGACTCGGCCTTGACCCGCAGCGGAATCGGCGAGCGCAGCAGGCGCCAGAGCAGCTTGCGCGCCGTCTGCAGCGAGCCCTTGGCCCAGCGGAACTGCTGGCGCTTGAAGGCGTTGATCTCGACCGGCAGCTCGGCCGGCGCGGTGACGTCGCTCAGGAAGCGGAACTTCCAGCCGGCGAGCTGGGCCCGGTAGGAGAGATCCAGGTCTTCGGTGAGGGTGTCGTGCTGCCAGCCACCCGCGTCGTCGATCGCCCGGCGGCGCCAGACGCCCGCGGTACCGTTGAAGTTGAAGTATCTGCCGCCGCGGTTGCGCGCCGCGTGCTCGATGATGAAGTGGCCGTCGAGGAAGATGGCCTGGATGCGGGTGAGCAGCGAGTAGTGCCGGTTGATGTGCTCCCAGCGCGCCTGCACCATGCCGATCTCGGGGTCGTGGAAGTGGGGCACCGTGCGGCGCAGGAAGTCGGCCGGCGGCACGAAGTCGGCGTCGAAGACGGCCACCAGCTCGCCGCTCGCCTCGGCCTGGCCGGCGGCCAGCGCCCCGGCCTTGAAGCCGCTGCGGTCGGTGCGGTGCAGGTGACGGATCGGCAGGCCCTGGCGGCGGTAGTGCTCGACCTGCCGGGCGACGATCTCGCGGGTCTCGTCGGTAGAGTCGTCGAGTACCTGGATCTCCAGGCGGTCCCGCGGATAGTCTCGATCAGCCGCTCGGCGACGTACATCTCGTTGTAGAGCGGCAGCTGCACGGTGACCCGCGGCCACTCCCCCGGCGCCGGCGCCGGGCCCGGGGCGCGCCGCCGCGTGCGATAGTAGAGAGCCACCAGCGCCAACCGGTGCACCCCGTAGGCCGCCAGGGTGCCCAGGATCAGATAGTAGATTGCCAGCAGAATCTGAGGCCCGGAGAGCTCTGAAAGCACCGATAGCGGCATCACGGTCTCGGTCTCGATCTCTGGTGGTCGCGCTGCCGCTGGTTGTGGCGCATGTCGGGTTGCTGGTGACCTGGGATCTGGCGTCGCGGCCGGTGGCGATGCTGCTCTGTCTCGGCGCCGGCGCCGTGGCGCTCGCCTACGCCGGCCGGCGTTCGGCGCGCCCGGGAGGGCCGACTGCGGCCGGCATCCTTCTCGTGGCTGTCGTTCTGCGCGTGTTGCTCCTGCCGCTGCCGCCGACCCTCTCCGAAGACGTGCTGCGCTATCTGTGGGACGGCAAGGTCGCCGGGGCCGGCTTGAATCCGTATCGCTGGGCGCCGGACGCGCCCCAGGTGGAGCCGCTGCGCGATGCCGACTGGCAGCGGCTGCCGCATCGCCACGTGCCGACGGTCTATCCGCCCCTGGCCATGGCGGTGTTTAGTATAGCGGCCCGCCTGCCGGCCTCGCTGCTCGCCCTGAAGGGGCTGCTCACCGCCGCCGATCTGGCGACCTGCGTGCTGCTGCTCTGGTTGGCGCGCCGGCGTGGGCTGCCGCGAGGTCGGGTGGTCTGGTACGCCTGGAACCCGCTGGTCGCCCTCGAGGTGGCCGGCATGGGCCACGTGGATGCGCTGGGCGTGGCGGCGGTGGTGGCGACGGTCTGTCTGGTGACCGTGCGTCCGCGGCGGGTGGCCGCGGCGGCGACCACCGCGGCGGCGGCGGTCCTGGCCAAGCTGGTGCCGGTGCTGGCCCTGCCGGCGTTCGCCCGCCAGAGCGGCCGGCCGTGGCTGTTCCTGGCGCTCTGCGCGGCCCTGGTGGCGGTGGCCTGCGCGCCGGTCATCGTCGCCACCGGCGGCGTGCCGCAGGGGCTGGTGGCCTACGGCGTCTCGTGGGAGTTCAACGGCCCGCTGTGGGAGCCGTTGTGGCGGCTGCTGGATCGCATCGAGCTGAGCGCCGCGGTGGAACGGCTGCTCGACCGGCTCAAGCAGGGCAGCGGCGAGCACGAGTTCTGGAATCGCTTCTACCCGTACAACTACCCTCAGCTGCTGGCCAAGCTGCTGCTCGCCCCCGGTCTGCTGGCGGTGGTCTTGCTGGCCTGGCGACGCAGCGACCCGGTGATCGCGGCCGGCATCCTGTTCGGCGGCCTGCCGCTGTTCTCGGCCACCGTCTATCCCTGGTACCTGCTCTGGGCGCTGCCCTGGGCGGCGCTCTGCCGGCAGCCGGCCTGGCTGCTGCTGGCCGCCCTGGCGCCGTTGTCCTACCTGCCACAGGTGACCGAGACACCGCTCATGCCCTGGGTCTTCCTGGCCGTCTGGGTGCCGTTCGCGGTCCTGCTCAGCGCCCGACCAAGATGGTCTACCGCCTGAAGATCGCCTATCGCGGCACGGCCTACGCCGGCTGGCAGCGCCAGCCCAATGCGCTGGCGGTACAGCAGGTCGTGGAGGAGGCGCTGGCCGACCTGCTCGATCAGCCGATCGCCATCGTCGGCGCCGGTCGCACCGACGCCGGCGTGCACGCCCGCGGACAGGTCGCGCACCTGCGGCTGGAGCGGGAGTTTCCCCTGCGGGGCCTGGTCCACGGCGGTAACACACGGCTGCCTGAGGACATACGGATTCTGGCCGCCGACCGGATGCCCGAGGGCTTCCACGCCCGCCGCTGCGCCGCCGCCAAGGAGTACCGCTATCGCTTCGTCCGCACCCGGGTGCTGTCGCCGCTCGACTCGCCGTCCGCGGTCGAGCTGCCGGAGGGCATCGAGCTCGGGGCGCTGCGCGAGGCGGCGGCGGCGCTGCCGGGGCGGCACGACTTCAGCGCCTTCGCCCTGGCGGGCGGCAGCCATCGCGATCCGCACCGGCGGATCCTGGTGGCCGAGTGGCGCCAGCGCGGGCAGGTCGTGGTGCTGCGGCTGGTTGGTGACGCCTTTCTGCGCGGCATGGTGCGCTCGATCGTCGGCACGCTGCTCGAGGTGGGGCGCGGCCGGCGCGGCCCGGAAGAGATCGGCCGCCTGCTGACCGGGCGGCCGCGCTCCGAGGCGGGCCCCACCGCACCGGCCCGCGGACTGGTGCTCGAGGAGGTCTTCTACCCGCCCGAGTGGCGGCTGCCGGGAGAGCGGGAGGTGCCGCGCTCCTGACCGGTGGTGCGGCGGTATCGCGGCGGTGCCGGCGCCCCGGAGTCGGCCGCTGTGTCCCGGTCGTGTGGTAAATTCGCCGCGTCCAGCCATGGTGGATCTAGCACAACTGGCGGAGCCCGGTTCCCCCGACGAGCTTCTGGTCAGACGACTCGACCTCGATCGCCTGCCGCGTCACGTGGCGGTGATCATGGACGGCAATGGCCGTTGGGCGACCGCTCGCGGGCTGTCGCGGGTGGAGGGTCATCGGGCCGGCGTCGAGGCGGTGCGCGACACCATCGAGGCATCCGCGCAGCTGGGGCTGGAGGTGCTCACCCTCTACGCCTTCTCGGTCGAGAACTGGAAGCGCCCGCGGCACGAGATCTGGACGCTGATGAACCTGCTCAAGACCTATCTCAGGAAAGAGCTGGACTCGCTGGTCGAGAACGACATCCGTCTGGGTGTCCTGGGACGCTGGCGCGAGTTGGACGGCTCCGTGGTCCGGGCGCTGGAGAACGCGCTGGAGCGCACCAGCGATTGCGGCGGATTGCGGCTCAATATCGCGCTCAACTATTCGGGGCGGAGCGAGATCGTCGACGCCTGTCGCCGGATCGTCACCGACTGGGCCAGCGGCGGGCGCGCCGATATCGACGAGGCGACCCTCGATCGCTATCTGTACACCGCCGAGCTGCCCGACCCGGATCTGCTGATCCGCACCTCCGGCGAGATGCGGCTGAGCAACTTCCTGCTCTGGCAGGTCGCCTATGCCGAGATCTCGATCATCGACACCCTGTGGCCGGACTTCCGCCGCTCGGATCTGTTCCGCGCCATCCTCGAGTACCAGGGCCGGCAGCGGCGTTTCGGTGGCCTCGAGGATCGGTCCGGCTCCTCTGCGGCCGGGGCTGAGTCCGACTCGCGGCGGGCATGAAGCGGCTGCTGACCGCGCTGGTGGCGGCGCCGCTGGCGCTGGTGGCGGTCTTCGGTCTGCCGGTCGCGGGCTTCTTTCTGGCGATCGTGTTGCTCATCGAAGTCGCGGTGCTGGAGTACGTCCGGCTGGGGTGGCGGCCGGCCGCCTGGGCACCGCTGGCGGCGCTGGCCGTGGCAGTGCCTCTGGTCGCCCTCGCCGCCTGCTCCGGCGTCCTCGGCTGGCCCGCCGGCGGTCCACGGCTCGAGGCGATGCTGGGGGTCGCGGCGATCGTGCCGTTGGCTTTTGGCAGCCTGGCGCTGTTCTCCCGCGCGCCGCTGGCGGAGGCGGTCGGCGGCGCCGGTCGGCTCGCCTTCGGGCTGCCCTACCTCGCGCTGCCGATCGTCAGCCTCACACAGCTGCAGAGCCGCGACCCCTGGCTGCTGCTGTTGCTGCTGATCATCGTCTGGGCCGGTGACAGCGCGGCCTTCTACATCGGCACCCGGTGGGGGCGTCACAAGATGGCGCCGGTGGTGAGTCCCAAGAAGAGCTGGGAGGGAGCGCTCGCCGGGCTGCTGGCATCGTTGCTGGTGGCGGCCGGGTGGTCGCTCTGGAGAAGCGGCTCGGTCGATACCGCCCTGATGGCCCTCGCCGGCGTCACGGCGCTGGCCGGGCAGCTCGGCGACCTGGTGGAATCCATGTTCAAGCGGGTGGCCGGGGTCAAGGACTCGGGCAACCTGCTGCCGGGCCACGGCGGTGTGCTCGACCGGCTCGACGCCCTGCTGTTCGCGGCGCCGGTCTGGCATCTCGGCCTCCACTTCAGCCGGCTGCTGCCTCCGGGCCCGTGAGGAGCCCCGGGGATGTGGATTGCCGGCATACGGATTGCAGAAGACTGCCGCCTCGGCGGAACCGCCCGGAACCGGCTGATTCGCCCCGGAGGGCGGTCGGTGAGAAGATCTGCGGTCCCGTGAGAATCCGGGCCAGAGGAAAGTAATGAACCTGCTGAGCAATACCGCCGCCTTCATCTTCGCCCTCGGCGTCATCATCTTCTTTCACGAGCTCGGGCACCTGATCGCGGCCAAGGCGTTCAACGTCCGGGTGCTGACCTTCTCGCTCGGCTTCGGCAAGCGCCTGTTCGGCTTCAAGCGCGGCGAGACCGACTACCGGGTGGCGCTGTTCCCCCTCGGCGGCTATGTGCAGCTGGGCGGCGAGGACCCCAGCGAGGTCAGCGAGGATCCGCAGGAGTTCTCCAACAAGCCGCGCTGGCAGCGCATCGTGGTCTATCTGGCCGGACCGGCGATGAACGCGGTGCTGTCCGTGGCGCTGATGGCGGTGATCTTCA
>CALZJC010000330.1 GCA_945787525.1 Thermoanaerobaculia bacterium
CCGCGGTTGCTGCGCCGGGCGCGCGGCTGGGCGCCTGCACCCGTCGCCCTGGAGCACGGGACGACCGGACATGGGGCGCCGCCACTTCTCGCCGTCGGAGCCCACCTCAAGAACACCGTCGCCGTGACCAGCGGCGACGAGGTCTTCATCAGCCAGCACGTCGGCGACATGGAGACGCCCCAGGCCCAGCGCGCCTTCGCGGCGGTGATCGCCGATCTGCTGCAGATGTGCCGCGTGGAGCCGGTGGCGATCGTCCACGATCTGCACCCGGATTACGTCTCGACGCGGTGGGCCCGCGAGGCCGCCGGCGCACCGCAGGGGCCAAGCGACCCGGCGTCGAGAGCGGCCCTGAGCGGCGTCCGTCTGATCCCCGTCCAGCACCATCATGCCCACCTCGCCTCGTGTCTTGCCGACAACGGTGTCGAAGGGCCGGCCCTCGGCGTCACCTGGGACGGCACCGGCTGCGGCACCGACGGCACGATCTGGGGCGGCGAGCTGCTGCGCGGCGACGCCGCCGGCTTCCGGCGCGTCGGCCGCCTGCGCCCGTTCCGGCTGCCGGGTGGCGAGGCGGCGGTGAGGGAGCCGCGACGCACCGCCCTGTCGCTGCTGTGGCAGATCGGCGGCGAGGCGGCGCTGGACGACGACGCGCTGCCGCCATTGAGAGGCCTCTCGAGCGGCGACCGTCGGCTGCTGGGCCGGATGCTGGCGACCGGCTTCAACTCGCCGACGACCACCAGCGCCGGGCGCCTCTTCGACGGCATGGCCGCCCTGGCCGGCCTCGACCAGAGGGTCAGCTTCGAGGGTCAGGCCGCCATGGCCCTCGAGCACGTCGCCGACCCTTCGGTCGACGACGCCTACCCGTTCACCGTCGCCGCCGCCGAGCCCGCCGCCCCCGAGGACGATCCCGGGCTGCTGGAGATCGACTGGCGGCCGCTGGTGTCGGCCGCCCTCGAGGACGCCCGCCGGGGCGCGGCAGCGGGTATCATCGCCGCCAGGTTCCACAACGCCCTTGCCGGGGCGATCGTGGAGCTGGCGCGGCGGGTCGGCGAGTCGCGGGTGGCGCTGAGCGGCGGTTGCTTCCAGAATCGGCTGCTCACCGAGGCCACGCGGCGGGTTCTCGAGCCGGCCGGCTTCGAGGTTCTGCTCCAGCGGCAGGTGCCGGCCAACGACGGCGGCATCAGTCTGGGCCAGATAGCCGTGGCAACCGCGCTTCTGGAAAGAGAGACCAGCAAGGAGGAGTAGGCCATGTGTCTCGGAGTTCCCGGTCAGGTGATGTCGATAGAGCTGGATCCACTGGGCATGAACATGGGCGAAGTCTCCTTCGCCGGCATCAAGAAGAAGGTCTGCCTGGCCTATACGCCCGAGGCCGAGGTCGGCGACTACGTGGTGGTGCACGTCGGCTTCGCCATCTCGCGGATCGACGAGGAGGAGGCGCAACAGGTCTTCCAGTACCTCGCCGAGATGGACGAGCTGGGCGAGCTGGAGATCCCGCAGCCCGGCGAGGACCCGGCGCCCGGAGCCGACTCTTGAAGTACGTCGACGAGTACCGCGGCTCCGAGGAGGCGCAGAAGTTCGTCGCCGCCATCGAGCGGCTGGTGACCCGGCCGTGGAACCTGATGGAGATCTGCGGCGGCCAGACCCACACCATGATCAAGGCGGGGATCGACCGCATGCTGCCGGACGAGGTCACCATGATCCACGGCCCCGGCTGCCCGGTCTGCGTGACGCCCCTCGAGCTGATCGACCGCGCCCTGGCCATCGCCCGCCGGCCGGAGGTCATCTTCACCTCCTTCGGCGACATGCTGCGGGTGCCCGGCTCGACCACCGACCTGCTGGCGGTCAAGTCCCAGGGCGGCGACGTGCGCATGGTCTACTCGCCGCTCGACGCCGTCGAGCTGGCCCGCCGCAACCCGGACCGGCAGGTGGTCTTCTTCGCGGTCGGCTTCGAGACCACCGCTCCGGCCAACGCCATGGCGGTGTGGCAGGCGGCGCAGGAGAAGCTGGACAACTTCTCGATCCTCACCTCGCACGTCCTGGTGCCACCGGCCATGGAGGCGATCCTCTCGGCGCCGGACAACCGGGTGCAGGGCTTCATGGCCGCGGGCCACGTCTGCACGGTCATGGGCTACTGGGAGTACGAGCCGCTCGCCGAGCGCCACCAGATCCCCATCGTCGTCACCGGCTTCGAGCCCCTCGACCTGCTGCACGGCGCCTACCTGACCCTCGAGGCGCTCGAAGAGGGCCGCAGCGGGGTCGTCAACCAGTACAGCCGCTCGGTCGAGCGCGAGGGCAACCTGCCCGCCCAGAAGCTCCTCAAGCAGGTCTTCGAGGTCTGCGACCGGAAGTGGCGCGGCATCGGCGAGATCCCCGACAGCGGCTACAAGCTGCGCGACGAGCTCGCCGGCTACGACGCCGAGCTGCGCTTCGACGTCGGCGAGCTGGTGGCCCAGGAGTCGCCCGACTGCATCGCCGGCGAGATCCTGCGCGGCTTGAAGAAGCCCCACGAGTGCGCCGCCTTCGGCGTCCGCTGCACGCCCGAGAAGCCGCTCGGGGCGCCGATGGTCTCCTCCGAGGGCGCCTGCGCTGCCTACTACCAGTACGGCCGCCACAAGGTCGCCTCCTGAGCGGCAAGCGGCCAACGACCTGTCGGAGATCCGCTTGAGCGACGACCAAGAGGCGCCGACTTTCACCGGCACCTGCCCGCTGCCGCTCGCCGACTACCCCACCGTCCAGCTGGCCCACGGCGGCGGCGGCCGGCTGTCGCAGATGCTCATCGAGAAGGTCTTCCTCGAGGCCTTCCGCAACCCGGCCCTCGAGGGCTTGGGCGACGGCGCCGTCCTGGAGCTCGCCGCGTTCGGACTCGAGGGGGGCGGCCGGCTGGCCTTCTCCACCGACACCTTCGTCGTTCACCCGCTGTTCTTCCCCGGCGGCGACATCGGCTCGCTGGCGGTCCACGGCACCGTCAACGACGTCGCCATGTGCGGCGCCCAGCCACTGGCCCTCTCCGCCGGCTTCGTCCTCGAAGAGGGGTTCCCGATGGAGCAGCTCTGGACCATCGTCTCCTCGATGAAACGCGCCGCCGACGAGGCCGGCGTGCCGCTGGTGACCGGCGACACCAAGGTCGTCGACCGCGGCAAGGGCGACGGCGTCTACGTCAACACCAGCGGCATCGGCCTGGTGCCCGAAGGCGTCGACGTGGCCCCGACCCGGGCCCGCCCGGGCGACCGCATCCTCATCTCCGGCGGCATCGCCGAGCACGGCATCGCCATCATGTCGGTGCGCGAGGGCCTCGAGTTCGAGACCGAGCTGAAGACCGACTCGGCCGCCCTGCACGGCCTCACCGGCGCGCTCCTCGACGAGCTCGGCGACCGGGTCCACGTCCTGCGCGACCCCACCCGCGGCGGCGTCGCCAGCGCCTTGAACGAGATCGCCGGCTCGGCCGGGGTCGGCATCCGCCTGGAGGAGACCGCCATCCCCCTCGAGGAGCAGGTCCGCGGCGCCTGCGAGATCCTCGGCTTCGACCCGCTCTACGTGGCCAACGAGGGGAAGTGCATCGCGATCGTGGCGGCGGAGGCGGCCGAGCGGGCGCTGGAGTTGATGCGGGGGGATCCGCTGGGCGAAAAGGCGGCGATTGTCGGCGAGGTGACGGCCGAAGACCCGGGCCGGGTGGTGCTCAAGAGCCGCATCGGCGGCGAGCGGGTCGTGGACATGCTGAGCGGCGAGCAGCTGCCGCGGATCTGTTGATTGAGGCCCACCCCAAAGCCCACACCAGGGCGCGGATCATCGGCCCCGAGTGAGCATTCCTCCGCTGATCCGCAGTGCCTCGGCGCGAAGGTCCAAGAACGCTCCGCACATCGCCTCGAGCATCCGCCGGATCTCGAAGCTCGCGGTCTCTTCCAGTGGTCTCCTCAGGGTGGCGGAGAGGTGCCACGGTACTCGTCGCGCGAGATCGACAGGTGAGCCCCCTCGCAGTCATCGTGCGGGTGTGGCCTGCCGGGCCGCATGCCGATCTTCTCGAGCACTCTCAGCGAGGCGATGTTGTCGCGGGCGCATCGGCCGTGAACGAGCGGCAGTTGGAGCTCGTCGAAGGCGAAGGCGAGGACCGCTCGCGCCGCCTGGGTGCCGTAGCCGTTGTTCCACAGGGAGGAGTCGATGCAGTAGATGATCTCGAGCTGTTCGGTGTGCGGGACCCGCAGCAGTCCGCAGCTGCCGATCACCCGCCTCTTCTGGCGCCGCCGCACGGCCCAATGGCCAAAGCCGGAGCTGCGGAAGCTATCCTGGCTCCGAGCGATCTCCAAGGCCGCCCTCTCCTCGCCGATCACTTTGTCGCCCCACAGGTGGCGGCGAACCTCGGGCTGCGTCCAGATGTCGAGAGTCTGCGACAGGTGACGGCCAGCCATCGGGCGCAGAAGCAGGCTCTCCGTCTCCAGCTTGGCGCTCATGTTCTGAGCTTACAACCGCAGCGCACCCTCCAACGGCGGCAAGTCGGGCGGCTGCCGCGGATGCGCCCCAGGCGCCCCCGCGGGGCCGGCCGCCAGGCGCGGGTATGAT
>CALZJC010000331.1 GCA_945787525.1 Thermoanaerobaculia bacterium
TGCCGCCATCCCACCAGTTCCACGCCGCCAGCGCGCCGCGCCCGGTCGCCACCAGCTCCGGTGTGATGTCGGGCACCTTGTTCGGCTCGTGCAGAACCGCCGGCGCGCTCCAGCTCTCCCCCACCCGCCGGCTCCAGAGGATCTCGTCGTCGTTGCCGTCGTAGGCGCTCCAGACCAGCAGCCACGAGCCGTCGGCCAGGACCGCGCCGTCGATGGCGATCTGGGTGCCCGGCCCGATTGGGCTCACCAGCTCGGGCTGCGACCAGTCGAGACCGCTCCACTGCGAGGCGTAGACCGCCGTCTGGCGCACCCCCGAGCCCGCCAGCCAGGCGAGGCCGACCAGCCGCCCTCGCTCCACCAGCGGCATCGGCCCGCTGCGCAGCGGGTCCTCGGCGGTATTCGCCGGCGCCGGGAAGGGGCTTCGGACCCCCGCGTCATCCCGCACGAGATACAGCTCTGTCAGGCCGGGTGCATCGATCTCTCCGGCCGCGATCCAGCCGCCGGTCAGGCTCTCCAGCCGGCTCAGCGCCGTGCCCGGCGGCAGCGACAGCTCGGTGACCTCGCCGGAGGGCTGGCGCACGAGCGCCCGGCTGCCGATCTGGTTGAGATAGAGCCCGCCACCCGCGTCGAGGGTGCGAAGGGACTGCGCCGAGGCTCCGGCCGCGCACCCGGCGACTGCGAGCGCCGCCCATGCCAGAAGCTGGTGGGTCTTGCACATCATGGTCTGATCTCTGACGGACTGCCCGCGGCCACCCTGCTCGGGCGCGATTATAGCTTCGCGGCAGCCGAAACCGCTCTCTTCGCGGCTCCTCACCATGTTGCTCGGCCCGGGCGATCCGGTTCGGCCGAAGACCGCGGTAAGCTGGGCGACGCGGAGGTTCTACCCATGTCCAGGATACTCAGACGGTTTCCGGCAGCGGCGGTCGTGACCGTCCTGCTGATGGCGCTCCCGGCGACGGCGCCGGCCGGCGAGGCCGAGGTGTTCGGAGCAGGTGTCGACCTCGAGGAGGCGACGCGCATCGCCGACATCCTGGCCGATCCCGACGCCTACATCGGCAAGACCGTTCGGGTCGACGGCGGGGTGATCGACGTCTGCTCCCGCCAGGGGTGCTGGATCCAGGTTGGCGACGACGCCGCGAGCATCCAGATCAAAGTGGAGGACGGCGTCATCGTCTTCCCCACCGCCGCCAGGGGCCGCATCGCCGCCGCCCAGGGAGAGGTCGAGGCGATCCAGATGACGCGCGAGAAGTACCTCGGTTGGCTCGCCCACGAGGCCGAAGAGAAGGGCCGGGAGTTCGACCCCGAGACCGCCGACATCGGTGACGGGCCGTACCGGATCATCCGCATCAAGGGCACCGGGGCGCGGATCGAGTAGCCTCACGCCAAGCGCATGCCCTGTGATCGGCGCCTGATCTCCCCCCGGGTGGGGCGCCGGACTCGAAAGCACGGAGGAGCCCCGCACATGCGAGCCGCTCGATTCGCGTCGGTCCGTCAGGTCCTGCTCGCCACCGCCCTCTCGGTCGTCGCGGCGGCCTGCGTGTCGCCTCGTCCCGACCCGGCCGGCGAGCCCCACGACCCGGCCGACTTCTCCGTGGTTCCGGCCCCAAAGGGCCTGACACCCGGTTTCGGGGAGTTTCGCATTGCCGCTACCGTCACGGTCGCCACGTCGCACCCCGACGACCCCCGGTTGGGCGACCTCGCCGGGCTCATGGGTGACTTCTTGGTCGACCAGGCGGGCTCGGCGGTCGTCGTCGATCCGAGACCGGCGCGCGCACCACTCCCGGGCGCCGTCACGCTGCTGCTCGAGGAAGCCGGGACCGAGACCGAGACCGAGGCCTACGGTCTGGAGGTGACGTCCAACGCCGTCACTCTGCGGGCCGCTTCGCCTGCCGGCCTCTTCTACGGCATCCAGACACTGCACCAACTCATCACGGCGGGAAACGACGGGGCGCCCGTCATCCCGGCAGTGGCGATCCAAGACGCCCCGCGCTTCCCATACCGTGGCATGCACCTGGACGTCGGACGGCACTTCTTCCCGGTCGACTTCATCAAGCGCTACATCGACCTGATGTCGATGTACAAGATGAACACGTTCCACTGGCACCTGACCGAGGATCAGGGCTGGCGGCTGGAGATCGAAGGCTATCCGCGTCTCACCGAGGTCGGATCCTGCCGCAGCGAGACCATGGTGGCCAAGAACTACAGCCCGTTCGTCGGCGACGGGATCGAATACTGCGGCTTCTACAGCCAGGCCGAGGCGCGCGAGATCGTCGAGTTCGCGGCGGCTCGCTTCGTCACCGTGATCCCCGAGATCGAGCTGCCCGGCCACTCGCTGGCCGCTCTGTCCGCCTACCCCGAGTACGCTTGCACCGAGGGACCCTTCACACCGGCGACGGGTTGGGGCGTCTTCCGCGACATCTACTGCCCCACCGAGGAGACTTTCGCCTTCCTCGAGGACGTGCTCGCCGAGGTCCTGGAGATCTTCCCCAGCCGCTACATCCACATCGGCGGCGATGAGGCACCCAAGGAGCGGTGGCGCCAGAGCCGGCAGGCGCAGGAGGTGATCCGTCGCGAGGGCCTGGCGGACGAGGACGAACTGCAGAGCTACTTCATCCGCCGCATCGAGCGGTTTCTTCTCGACCGGGGACGCCGCCTCATCGGCTGGGACGAGATCCTGGAAGGTGGGCTCGCGCCGGAGGCCACCGTCATGTCGTGGCGCGGCACCGAGGGCGGCATCGAGGCCGCTCGACAGGGCCACGACGTCATCATGACGCCAACGAGTCACGCCTACTTCGACTACTACCAGGGCAGGGCGGAACACGAGCCGCTGGCGATCGGGGGATTCCTGCCGCTCGAGCGCGTCTACGGGTTCGAGCCGGTGCCGGCCGCGCTGTCGCCCGACCAGGCGGCCCACGTCCTGGGCGCCCAGGGCAACGTCTGGACCGAGTTCATGAAGACGCCCGAGCAGGTCGAGTACATGGCCTACCCCCGCGCCCTGGCCATGGCCGAGGTCGCCTGGTCACCGGCCGCCGCCCGTGACCTCGGCGACTTCGAGCGTCGTCTGCCGGCGCAGCTCCGGCGTCTCGAGGCGCGGGGCGTCAACTTCAGGATCCCCGAGGTGGCCGGCCTGGAGCATGACCGCGTCAGCCTCGACGGTCGGTTCACGGTCGTCCTGGCCTCATTGCTCGACGACACGCAGATTCACTACACCCTCGACGGCAGCGCGCCCACGGCCGGGTCGCTGCGATACTCGAAGCCGATCGAGATCGCGGCCGACGAGAAGGGGACCGCCGTCACGGCGAGGGTCATCCTCGACAGCGGCCGCCCGGGAGCTCTGCGACGAGCCCGCTTTCGCAAGACCGACCTCGGGCCCGCCGAGCCGATCGACCGCGGCAGCCTCTCCCCCGGCCTGCACTACTCCTACAGCGAGTACGACCATCGCGTTTCCTCGGTCGATCAGCTGGCCAGCACCACACCCAGGTCGACGGGGATCAGTCGGAGCGTTTCTCTGGAGGCCGCCAAGCGCGACGAGCTCTTCGGTCTCTTCTTCACCGGCTATCTGAGCGCGCCGACCGACGGCATCTACACCTTCTCGCTGACCTCCGATGACGGCGCCCGGCTGATGATTGGCGATCAGGTGGTGGTGGACAACGACGGCATCCACGGGGTCTCCCAACAGTCCGGCATGATCGGCCTGGCGGAGGGGCTCCATCCGCTGACGGTCCGCTACTTTCAGCGCCACGGCGAGAGCGAGCTCACCCTCGAAGCCAGGCTGGAGGGCTCCGCAGAGCGGCTCCGCATCGAGGATCGGCTCTTCCACCGATAAGCGGGCCTGGTCGAGAACCCGAGACGTAGATGCCGAGCATGCGACCGTCCCGGAGAATCGCTTCTCAGCGCCAACCTCCGCGGTTCTCGGCCAGCTCACCGCGATGCTCCAGGAGCCGGTTGCGGAGGCGCCCCGCCACCTCGGGGTGACGCTCGCTGACGTCATACGACTCGCGGGGATCGAGCTCGAGATCGAACAGCCACGGCCCACGGTCGATGAACGGCGCCAGCGGCCAGTCCATCGGGTTTCCGTAGAGCAGCCGGTGGCGGTCGTGGTACTTGAAACGGCCGGAGCGCACCGCCCGCAGGACACCGATCTGGAAGTACCAGATCTGGCGCTCGACGGTCGGGGGCTCGCCGGTCACGAGCGGCAGCATGCTGGCCCCGTCGAGAACGCGATCCGTGGGCGCCGGCAGGCCGGCCGCCTCGAGCATGGTGGGGAACAGATCGAGGCCGGTCACCGGCGTTTCGATGATCCGCCCCCCCGCCACCCTCTGCGGCCAGCGCAAGATCCACGGCACCCGGGAGCCGCCCTCGAAGACGTCCATCTTGCGGCCCCGCACGCCGCCGCCGCTGCCCTGGAACCAGGGGCCGTTGTCGCTGGTGGCGACGACCAGGGTGTCGTCGCGCAGGTCGAGCCGATCCAGCGCCTCGAGGATCCGGCCGACGCTCGCGTCCAGCTCCTCGACAACGTCGCCGTACAGCCCGCCCGCCG
>CALZJC010000332.1 GCA_945787525.1 Thermoanaerobaculia bacterium
GCTCCGCCGAGCTGGGGGCGGCCACCGTTGGCGCCGTTCTCTCGGGCCTGGCCGGCGGCTACGTGGCAGCCAAGGTCGCGGGCCGCAACCCGCTGTTACACGCCGCCGGTGTGTTGATCCCGCTGGCCGGCGACACGATCTACGTCATCTCCTCCGGTCTCAGCGCCGATCCGATCTGGTTCGATCTCGGCGGCAGCTTCACCCTGATGGTGGCCTGCGTTTTGGCGGGCTATCTACTCGAACGGCGTCGCAAAACCCTACGCCAGGCTCCCACAACAGCGTAGTATGCGGTCGCGCTAGCCTCACCGCTCCCAGAAGTCGAACTCGGGCTCGTAGAGCGAGCTCTCCAGGTCCTCGACCCGGGCCAGCATCCAGGCCTGCGCGTCGCCGATCGCGCGGTTGTAGACCGTCGGGGCGATCTCCTGGAGAAAGTAGTCGAGCAGAAAGCCGGCCTGCAGGTCGCCGATCTCCTCGTCCAGCTCCTGCTCGAAATAGCGCCGGATCGACGCCACCATCTGTTTGCGGGTGTCAGGCTCGATCTGGATCGTCACCGCCGTCTCCTTGCCTCGATTCGGTCGACCCGCCCCGCACCGCATGCTCCGCCCTATCCAAGGGCGTAAAGACAATTCACGGGAAGTTGAGCTGCTTTTCCGCCGGCAGCAACAGGTTGGGCAGCGCCGTCACCTCGCACCCCGGATTGGCCATCAAACCGCCGGCCAGGAAGGACAGTCCGAAGAAGATCAGCAGCAGCCCGCCGGCGATGCCGCCGCCCTCGCTCCAGGGAACGAACGCCGCACCGACCAGCGAGCCCAGGCCGAAGACGACGCGCGCGGCACGGCCAAACGCCAGGGGCGGCAGCTTGCCCAGCGGCATCCTTGCATGGTTCTCGTTCATTGTCGGATCTCCCGCCTCTACCTACGCCTCGGCGCGGCAGGAGTCAAGCGCCGGCCGTGAATCCGGGAACTTTTCGCCGTATCCACCGGTCCGAGTCAGCAGAATACAAAACAGTGTCCGGAGGATCCGATATGAAGCTACGACCCCAAGTCATCGCCGCCGAGATCCCGACCTCTTCGATGGCCGACGTGGCCTTCCTGCTGATCGTCTTCTTCCTGATCACCATGACCTTCGCCGCCACCCGCGGCCTGGACATGGCGCTGCCGAAGGAGGACAGCCAGCCGCGACTCATCGAGCCACTGGAGTCGATCCACCTGGAGGTCACCCCGGCGGCCGGTTGCTGGTCGACAGGGAGCCGGTGTCGCTCGCCCGGCTGCTCGCCCATCTCGAGCCCAAGCTCCTGCTGGAGCCCGGCAAGCCGGTGATCGTCGAGGCCGCCGAAGCCACGGCCTACGGCCCGATGGTGGATGTTCTCGACGAGCTGCGGCAGGGACAGGCGAAGCTGAACCTCGCCGACGAGATCAACATCGCGCTGCCGACCGAGCGCGAGATCGCCATGTTCTGGCCGGGCTAGTCGAGGCGATCGCAAGCACTTGGTTCGTGGCCGCACCTGGCGATCACGGTTCTCAGGCGACGAGGACGAGCAGGCGAGCCAGAACCTCCTCAAGGACTTCGCTGGGGGCCACCGCGAACCGCTTCGCCCGACGCACTCGCCAATCGAGACTCTTCACCTGATCCGCCAAGACCACGCCCGAGACACCCAACCCTGGCGGCAAAGAGACCTCGAACGGATAGCCTTTGACCCTGCTTGTGACCGGGCAGAAGATCGCCAGCCCCACCTTGCGGTTGTACCCCCTGGGAGAGACCACCAAGGCCGGCCGGCGACCGGCCTGCTCATGACCGGTTTGTGGATCGAACTGTAGCCAGACCACGTCGCCGCGATCGGGAACGTATCGACCCGGCACTACCAGACTTCCCGGCCTCGAGACTCGCCGGTCTCGACCTCGGCGTGCAGATTCTCCGCTGTTACCTCGGCCAGCAGCTGCTCGAGCTTGTACTGGCGCCGAAGGGGCCGAGCCACCAGCTGCCCATCACTGACCGAGAGGTCAACGGCCGAGCCCTCTTGGACGCTCGCCTCCTCCGCAAACGACTTCGGGATTCGCAGCGCCAGGCTGTTGCCCCACTTTCTCACCTTGGTCAGCATCGTCTGCCTTGTATCTACAATGACTATACCGAATTGTGGCCTATTCCCGCAAGCCCGACCTGAATAGACGGATTCCGCACCCGCGAACTTGCCATCGGGGTCCGCGCCCTGGACCGCCGCCACCGCTCACCAACTCACTGCTGCAGGGTTCGCACCTCTGCAGCTTCTATTCGATAGACGATGTGCTCCAGTAGGGGACCGATCCAGCCCTAGCCTGACCTTCTCACCGATCGTCGTCGCGAAACGACGCAGGTGCTTGAAGATGCAAGGCTTGCGACCAAGGGCACCGCAGGCGTGCTCGAAGCACGCTGAGGATGCCCGACCAGAGCGTAACGCAGCAGATTCAGGCGATGAAAAAGACGACCCTGTTCCTGGGGCTCCTGTTGTCGACTGTCGGCGCCGGCACCGCCGCCGCCGAGGTGACCGCCGAGGACGCCTTCACCACGCTCAAGGGCATGGCCGGCGACTGGTACGGCACGCCCGAGGGAGTCGGCGAGGAGACCGCGGCCGAGGCCGCCGCGGCCGGCGAGCTGATGAACCGGATCGAGGTCTCGGCGGCCGGTACCGTGGTGATGGAGACCATGGCACCCGGCACCGAGCACGAGATGATCAACATGTACCACCTGGACGGTGACGATCTGGTGCTGACCCACTACTGCGCCGGCGGCAACCAGCCGAGGATGCGCCTCGACCGCGGGAGCAGCAGCGCCGAGCGCCTGATCTTCGATTTCACCGGCGGCACCAATCTCGATCCCGCGACCGACCACTACATCCACGACATCGAGATCGGCATCCGCGGCGACGGCGAGATCGAGAGCGTCTGGAACTCCTGGTCGGACGGCGAACAGAGCGCCCAGATGACCTTCTATCTGACCCGCCGGGAGTAGCCGGCGCGCTCCGTCAGGACAGCTTGTAGATCCGGCTGAGCAGCAGCTGCAGAGGAAACCTCTGCAGGCTGCCGCTACCGGCCGCCTGCTCGTCGTAGGTCTCGACCTCGTCCGCCTCGATGCCTTCACCCCAGATGAGCACCGGCAGAGGGTCGGCGGCGTGCTGGCCGCTCTCGGAGAGGGTGGCGTGGTCGGAGGCGACGGCCACCCGCAGGGGGCCGCTCCGGGCCAGTAGCCCGGCCAGGCCCTGGTCGACGCGTTCGAGAAAGGAGACCTTGAGATCGGGGCGCTGATCGTGCGCCGCGATGTCGGCGCCCTTGAGATGGAGCACCACCAGATCGTTGCGCTGCAGCTCCCGGTAGGCGACGTTGAATTTGTGCTCGAGATCGGTATCCAGGTTGGCGGTCATCTCCGGACTGGTGACCGTCCGGGCGCCGGCCCAGCGGGCCAGGCCGAGAACCGTGCGGTCGCCGCTGACGCAGCAGAGCCGCAGTGGAATACCCGCTTCTTCCAGTGGCAGCAGACGGTGAATGCGGCCGGCGCCACGGGTCAGGACGGCATTCGCCGGCGGCAGCCCCGCCTTGCTTCGCTTCCGGTTGATGGGATGCTTGGCCAGCACGCGGCGAGCCTGCTGCTCGAACAGGGCCAGAAGATTGGCGGTGTAGACGGCCTGGGCGTCCTCTGGATCGTCGGGTCGCGGAATGAGCGGCGGGCTGGGCAGAGAGCCCTCGCCCGGGTCGCTGCCCTGGATCGCCGACGACAGGCCCCGGCCGCGCAGGACGACGCCCAGACGGTGCTCCGTTGCGGGGCTCACCAGCACCTCGATTTCGCGCGACAGGCCGCCCGGCAGCGGCAGCCGATCGATCGCCCTTGCCAGCTTCTCGGCGCCCTCGCGGATGCGGCCGGCGCGGCGATCGACGATGTGGCCGTCTTGACCGAGCGTGGCGAAGTTGCCGCGCAACGCCACGTCCCCCGGGTACAGAGCCAAGCCGGCCCCGAGCGCTTCGGTCGGGCCCCGTTTGAGAGCCAGCGGCGACTGGCCGAACAGCGCCAGGCTGCCCGCCGCGGTATCCGCCACCACTCCCGGCGCCACCGGATCGGCAAGGCCGCACCGGCCCTCCAGCGCCAGGCGGTCCAGCGTCGGCGTGTCGGCGGCCTGCAGGGGGGTCCTGCCGCCCAGCGCCCGGACCGGGCGATCCGCCAGACCGTCGATGATCAGCAGCAAGGTGGGCGCCGAAGACCGCGCCTCCTGCCATTCGGCCAGGCCCAGGCCGGGGCTGGTGTGCTCCAACATGCTGGTCACCAGCTGGAGCGTCGGCACCACCGGCGGATCGCCCGCCGGGTTGTCGAGTATCGGCACGTCGCGACGTTCCGCCTCCTGGACGATGTGGTCGTGGATGGCGCGGATCGACGGGAAGTTCTCGAGGTAGCGCTCGGCCCGGCGCCCGCCGGTGCGCGAGCGGGCCAGGAAGCGCGACCGATGGCTCTCTTCGCTCAAGGAAGCGAGGACCAGGGGCACCTGATAGGCCGAGCCCTCGAGATCGGCAAACGGCACCAGGGCGGGGTGCACGTGGACGCCTTCGACGATGATGCTCAGGTTCTCGGCGATCGCCCGCTCGACCACCGCCCGGATACCCACCGTGACCCGCACCGCCTGCTCCTCGAAGCTGGCGATCACCCGCGGCACGTCTTCGGGATCTCCAGGTGGGCGCGCGCCGAGCTCGGCGGCGCCGGGCTCGGACAGCGGCGCCACCTCGAAGCTGGAGCTGTGGATGGCCGGCAGGATCGACGAGGTGAAGACCATGCGCATGACCTGGCGGATGGTGTCGGTGGCGTTGATGCGGTAGATCCGCAGCAGCGGCGCCAACTCCAGAGCGACGGTCGACTTGCCGGTACCGCTGGCGCCGCCGATATAGAGCACCAGCGGTCTGGGCAGCCTGCCGATCCGCCGCACGGTCCGGTAGCGACGCGCCGCCTCGGGGCCCTCCTCGCGCTCCAGAAGGTCGCCCACCCGCCGGGCGATCTCGCCCGCCTCCAGCAGCTCGACCCCCTCGGCGCGCAGCTCCGCCTCGAGCTCGCTCAGCAACCCGTAGGCGCGGTCCAGGTCGACCCCCGCGGCGTAGACGCTGCGAGCGAGCAGTCCGCGGGAGAACGGCTGCTCCTGGCCCTCGTAGACGACCCGGATCTCGGTTACCGGCCTGGTGGAAGAGGCCAGTCCAGCCACCAGATCGCTGCCGAGGGTCTTCTCGAGCCGCTCGGTGACGAGGTCGCGGATCTCGCTGGTATCGACCTCCTCGCGGCCAGACAGCGCGTCCCGCACCGCCCGCGCGATGGCATAGGCGTCCTCGAAGCCCAGTCCCCGTTGCACCAGATCGCGGGTGATCATGCCGCGCAGGAAGCGCTGCCGGAGGCCGGCGGAGCAGACCACCATGAGCTGCTTGCGGCGGCCCTTCTCGTCGCCGGCCGAACGAGCCTCCTGCTTCTTGGTCATGACGACGGAAAAGGGCGTCGGCCCGGCATGTCGGTTGATCGTAGGGTCTCGGAGCGACGGGACTCTAGCATGGGCAAAAGCCCCGCATGTACACTAGCGGCCCTCCCGCGGAGGTCGAGATGAGAAAGAAGAAAGAACCGGGGCCGGGCCCTATCCTCGTACCCGTGGATTTTTCGCCCCACTCCGCGGCAGCGCTGGTCTGGGCCGCACGGCTGGGCGACTGCCTCGCCGCGCCTTTGATCATTCTGCACGTCGCTCACGACCCGGAGTCGGCACCCGGCTACTACGTACGCTCGAAGCGCAAAAAGCACCTGCGGCGCATGGAAGAGGCGGCGGCGGAGATGATGAAGGAGTTTCTCGCCCAGGTCGCCAAGGACAACTCGGGCTCCAAACGGCTGCAGGGCGCCGAGTCGATGCTGGTGCTCGGCCTGCCGGTCACCCGCATCCTCGAGGTGGCCGACAGGATCGACGCCAGCCAGATCGTCATGGGCAGCCAGGGCCGCACCGGCCTGCCCCACCTGCTGCTCGGGTCGAAGGCCGAACGCATCGCTCAGCTGTCGCCGGTCCCGGTGACGATCGTCAAAGACAAGAAAACCAAGAAGAAGTAAGGAAACCATGCCGATTTCAAGCGCAGCGTTCCTCCTGGCAGCCACCCCAGCGGATGGTGGCAGCCTCGAGATCTGGCCCCTGATCATGGGGCTCTTCGGGGGCCTGGCCCTCTTTCTCTACGGCATGGACAAGATGGCCGAGGCGCTCAAGGCGGTGGCCGGCGAGCGCATGAAGTCGATTCTGGCCAAGCTCACCAGCAACCGGATCATGGGCGCGGTAACCGGCGCCTTCGTCACCGCGATCATCCAGTCGTCGTCGGTGACCACCGTCATGGTGGTCGGCTTCATCACCGCCGGCCTGATGTCCCTGTCGCAGTCGATCGGCATCATCATGGGCGCCAACATCGGCACCACCATCACCGCCCAGATCATCGCCTTCAAGGTCACCAAGGCCGCGCTGCTGCTGATCGCCGTCGGCTTCGCCATGATCCTGCTCGGCAAGCGCGAGAAGATCCGCCAGTACGGCGCCGGCATCATGGGCCTCGGCCTGGTCTTCTTCGGCATGGCGGTCATGGGCGACGCCATGCGGCCGCTGCGCAGCTATGAGCCGTTTCTCGACTGGATGACCTCGATGGCCTCACCGGCCATCGGCATCCTCGCCGGGGCGCTGTTCACCGCCCTGGTCCAGTCCAGCTCCGCCACCACCGGCGTGGTGATCGTCATGGCCAGCCAGGGATTCATCACCCTGCCGGCCGGCATCGCGCTGATCTTCGGCGCCAACGTCGGCACCTGCGTAACCGCCATGCTGGCCTC
>CALZJC010000333.1 GCA_945787525.1 Thermoanaerobaculia bacterium
GGCTGCACACCGACTACGGGCTGACCTATACCGACCAGCAGGACGTCTTCGAGGCGCCGGGCACCGGCAGCGGTTTCGCCGGGCTGCGGCTGTCCTCGGACTACTGGCGACGCCTGACGGCGACGACCGGGTTCGTCAATCTGCTGACCATCGATCGCAGCCTCGACCGTGGCGAGGACACCCGCCTCCACATGCAGAACAGCCTGTCGGTGCAGATCAGCACCAACCTGGCGCTCAAGGTCAGCCATGAGCTGCAGTTCGACAACGCTCCGTCGCTGATCGCCGTTCCCATCGTCAACCCGGTGGGCGAACCGGTGGGCGAGAATCTGCTGGTCGAGGCGGACGACGTCGATACGACGCTCAGCCTGGCCCTGGTGGTGGCGTTCTGACTGCGGCAGGCTAGAACCGCAGGACGCCGCCGAAGAAGGGGCCGTCGAGGTCCAGGTTGAAGACGTCGTTGCCGTCCGCGAAGTCGATCTCGATCCGCCGATAGCCGATGGTCAGGGCCAGGGTGTCGATCGGGTAGAAGCGCAGGCCCGCCTCGCTGTCGGTGAGGTCGCCATCGTCGGCCCCGACCGCTGCCGTCCACACGGCGTAGACGTGCAGCCGGTCCGAGGGCTCATAGTCGAGAACCGCTCCGGCGGCGGCGAAGGCGAGCTCGAACTCCTCACGGGCTCTGAGCGGCAGGTCGCCAAGGATGTGGCTGCTGATGCCGGCCTCGCCGCGCAGTCCCCGGGCCTCGACCATCGGGCCCAGGCGAAGCCGGCCGTCGGGGGTGGAGACGAACTGCCAGGCCAGGCCCAGGCCGCCGTACTCCAGCTCGAGCCGGCTGGCGACCTGGGCGTCGAGCTGGAAAGTCGTGCCGCCGAAGCTGACGGGCCGGTCGAGCCGCGCGTCGCCGGCGAACTCGAAGCTGGCGTAGCTCAGCCGCACCGAGGTGCGTCGCGAGGGTCGCCAGATCATCCGGCCCTCGAGCATCTCGTCGTCGGCGAAGCCGAGGTCGGAGACGAGGTCGATGACGGTGCCGGCCGCCAGGCCGCCGACCTGGGCCCTGCCTCCCAGGTCGGGCGACCAGAGCCGCACCTCGAACTCGACGCCCGAGGCATGGAGGGCCGGAGCGATGGTCAGCCAGCAGACGATCTGCAGAAGACGTTTCACCACCGGCCATTGTCGCGGCGGCGGCCGGTTTCCACTATGCAGCTGTCCACAGCCGATCCGGCCAGAGGAACCAGAGCTCGGTGGCCGGCTGGCGCTCGAGGCCGAACGCCAGGTGCACGGCGCGGGCGTAGAGCTCTTCCTGAGCCCGGTAGGCGGCGGCGCGCTCGGCGATCGCCGGCTCGTCGTCGACGCGATCGGTCTTGAAGTCGACGATCGTCAGCCGGCCGCTCTCGGCGTCGGTGTAGATCAGGTCGAGGGCGCCGCTGACAAACCCGGTGGCGCCGGCATCGGCGGGCAACAGGATCGGCACCTCGCGCCCGACCACCGACGGACCGATCTCGACCAGGCGCCGGAGCAGCTTGCCGCTCGCGATGCGCTCGATCAGCTCGTCGGCGCGCTCGCCCGCGGCGGGCAGCAGGGCGGCGGGCAGGGCGGCCGCCAGATCGGCGGCCACCCGGACGCGGGCCCGCTCCAGTGCGGCGCCGAGGTCCTCTTGCGGCTCCACCGCCTCCAGATTCCACCCCTCGAGCATTCGGTGGATGGCGACGCCGACCGCCATCGCCACGTCGCGGCTGCCCGCCGCCGCGTCCCGGTCGCCGCCACCGGAGACCTGCGCCAGCCGCGCCGCCGCCTCCTCCGACGCGGCGCGGCCGAGCGGCAGCTCCATGCGCTCGAGCGCCGCTTGGCGCAGCTTGCGCAGGGCGCTCTCGTCGCGGGCGATGGCGTCGGTGTCCGGCCTCGCCGCGGCCCCGGCGGGCGGCGCCGCCGGCAGCTCGGCGGGCTCGAGAAAGACCCATCGCGCTTCGCCCCGGTCGACGCGCCCACCGACGGCCTCGTCGCGCAGCGCCACCAGATCGACGGGCAGGCCGGTGCGCGACTGGAGCAGGTCGGCAAAGCTGCTGGCGGCCTCGGGCGCTCGCGGCCGGGTTCTGGGGGCCCAGCGGCCGACCAGCGCCAGCCGTTCGCGCGCCCGGGTGAGGGCGACGTAGAGGGTGCGCACGCGCTCGGCCGAATCGACCCGGAGCCGTTCCTGCTGGACGCGGTAGAAGCCCGGCGTGGGGCTGCCGAACAGGGCGTACTCGAGCCGTTGGCGCGAGGCCCAACGCTCGTCCAGATCGAGGCCGAAGTTGTCGGACCCGCCGGCTCTGGCATGGGTCTCGACCAGGTAGACGTGGCCGAACTCGAGCCCCTTGGCGCTGTGCACGGTCAGTACCTGGGCGGCGTTCTCGGTCGGGTCGCGCGGTCGTTGCTCGTCGGGCTCGATGGCCTCGCGCAGGCTGCGGCGCAGCGCCCGCAGCACCGCCTGCGCGTCGCCGCCGCGCTCGGCGAGGGCCGCCTCGACCTTTCTGAAGAAGCGATCCAGGTTGGCGACCCGGAACTGACCCAGATAGCGCGCCGCCTCGGTGATCTCGGTCATGGTCAGCCGGCGTAGCGTTTCGACGAAGCGGTCGGCCGGCTCCTCGGCGAAGGCCTGCCGCAGCTGCACCAGCCGCTCGATCGCCGCCGCGGCGCTGAGCTGCCAGCCGTCGATGCGCTCGAGGCCCGGCAGATCGGCCGGCAGCTGGGCGGCGACCTCGGCCAGCAGCTGCCGCACGACCTGCAGGCGGGCGGTCCTGGGCCGCTCCAGCTCGGTGACCAGGCGCGGGAAGTCGCGCCCCCAGAGCGGGATGAGCGCCGCATCGGGCACCCCGGCGGCGGCGGAGCGCAGGTAGGCGAGCAGCGCCACGTGATCGTCCGGGTCGACGATCGAGCGCACCAGCGCCGCCGCGTCGATGATCTCGCGCCGGCGGTAGTACTGACGATCCCGCGACACCGTGAACGGCACGTCGGCCGCTCTCAGAGCGGACTCGAAGGTGTCGACGCGGCTGCCGCTGCGCAACAGGATGCCGAACTCCCGCCATTCGACACCGCAGCGGTCGTGCAGGCGCCGGATGTCCGCCGCAACCGCATCCGCCTGGCGCTCGGCGACCTCTCCGTCGTCGCGCCACGAGCTGCCCAGCGCGGCGACCCACAACTCGATCGGCGCCCAGTCCGCCTGCCGGAAGCCAGGCCGGTCACGGGTGCCCTCGGACGGCAGCAGAGGCTCGAACCGCGGCTGCAGGCCGTGCTCCTGCAGCATGACGGGCGCGATGGCCCGCTCCACTTCGGCGAGAATCGGTGGTGCCGAGCGGAAGTTGCGGCACAGCGAGTAACGGGCGCCGCCGACCTCCTCCAGATCGCGGGCGAAGGCGTCGTAGGCCCCCAGGTCGGCGTTGCGCCAGCCGTAGATCGACTGCTTCGGGTCGCCGACCAGAAACAGCCCGGGCCGGCCGCCCTGGCCCTCGAGGGCGAGATAGCGCACCAGATCGCACTGCACCCGGTCGGTGTCCTGGAACTCGTCCACCAGCAGCTGACGCAGACCGCGGCGGATCTGCCGGCGCACATCCGGATGGTCGCGCAGCAGCCCGCGGGTCTCGATGAGCAGCGAGTCGAAGCCGGCGACGCCCTGCGAGCGGAGCCGGCGCTCGGTCTCCAGCAGCAGCGGCGCCAGCGCGCGGCGCGCGGCGTCGAGCAGCCGCGGCTGCAGCCGGCGCGGCTCGGTGACCAGCGGCCGGAGCCGCTCCGCGGCCGTCTTGAGCTCGCCAGTGGCATCGCCCAGGTCGCGGGTCTCGCTCTTGTTGAACTTGCCCTTGAGCCAGTCCTTGAGCCGGGCGCACAGATTGTCCGGCCAGGTGGCGGTGAGCATGGCGGCGAGGACCTCGGCGCGGGGCAGCCGCTCGGCGGGCAGCTCGCCGAGCGCGATCGAGCTGTCTCGCGCCGCGGCGAGCACCCGGGGTCCGAGGCTGCGTCCGGCCTGTCCGGCGAGCGGCGTCGCCGCCGCGATCAGCCCGTCGAGGGCCGCGGCCAGGCTTTCGACCAGCCCGTCGAGGCTCTTGTCGTCGAACGGGTCCTCGGCCAGCAGCCGGGCGGGAACGGCTCGTTGGGCCAGCCCGGCGATGGCCTCCGCCACCTGGTGTGGCCCCCGGCCGAAGGTCGCGAGCCGCATCAGCGGGTCCTGGGGATCGGCGGCGGCGTAGGCGCGACGGATCGCCTCTTCGGTGACCTCGCGGGCCAGGGCCTCGGTGCGCTCGCCGGTCGGGTCGACGCCAAACTCGGGGTGCAGTCCGGCATCGACCGCGTGATTGGCCAGCAGCCCGCGGCACCAGGCGTGGATCGTGCTCACGGTGAGGTGATCGATCGCTCCCAGCAACGCCGCCGCCCGGCGCTCGGGCTCCGGGCCGTCGATCTCCGGCAGCTCGCCGGCCAGAAAGCCGGCCAGCCCCGCGCTGCGACCCGAGGCCACCCCCGCCAGGCCCTCGGCCACTCGCGCCGCCATCTCCGCCGCCGCCG
>CALZJC010000334.1 GCA_945787525.1 Thermoanaerobaculia bacterium
CTAGCCCGTTCAGCTGCTTACCGTGACCGTGGCCAGCGGCACGGGCGCGAAGCTGAACAGGAAGATCAGGACCAGCAGGGCGGCGATCGCCCGCCGGCGCAGATCGAGGGGGCGCCGCTCGTCGGCAACCGGTGGATGGCGCAGGCCGAGAGCGAGAATCACCAGACACCACAGGACCCAGCCCGGCCAGAGCAGGCCCAGAACCAGCAGGCCCGACCAGAGCACGATGCCCAGGCGGCGATGCCGCGGGCCGGCGATGGAGTAGAGGATGTGCCCGCCGTCGAGCTGCCCCAGCGGCAGCAGGTTGAGGGCGGTGGCCAGCAGCCCGACCCAGCCGGCGAGGGCGAACGGGTGCAGATCCAGGATGTAGCCCTCGGGCAACGGGCCGTGCGTGGCCCAGGTAGCGAGACTCAGGCCCAGGCTCTGTCCCGGCACCAGCAGGAGCATCTCGGCGATGCCCTCGGGAGGTGGCGGCAGTGGCACCGGCCGTGATGCGGCCACTCCCCAGAAGAGAAACGGCAGCAGCACGACAAACCCGGCCAGCGGTCCGGCGGCGCCGATGTCGAACAGCTCGCGCTTGCTGCGCACCGGAGCGCCGATGCGGATGAACGCCCCGAGGGTGCCGAGACCGAACGGCGCGGGCAGAAAATAGGGCGGGCTGACCGGGTAGCCGTAGTAGCGGCACGCCAGGTAGTGACCGAGCTCGTGACACAGCAGGATCAGGACGGTGGGGAGCGAGAGCCGCAGCCCGGTCGCCAGCAGCGCCGGGGCGGACCATACGCCGCGCACGGTCTGCCAGCTCAGGAAGAGTGGGAGATCGGTCACCACGTCGGTGCGGGTGGCCAGATACAGGACCGCACCCACCGTGGTCACCGTGAAGAGGGTGACGAGGAAGAGAAGCCCGGCGAGCAGCAGGCGCCAGGGTCGCTGCGCTACGGGGCGGGGCCACCCGAGCGGAGGCGGCGGCGGGCCGACCTGGCTCAGATCTGTTTGAGGCCCTTGCCGGGTTTGAAGCGCACCGTCTTGCCCGGCGCGATGGCCACCTCGACGCCGGTCTTGGGGTTGCGGCCGACGCCCCGCTTCCGATCGCGCACCTGGAAGACGCCAAAGCCGCGCAGCTCGATGCGCTTGCCGGCGCCCAGCGCCTCCTTCATGGCGAACAGGATGGACTCCACCGCCCTGGCCGCCTTGACCCTGGACACTTCCGAGGCTTCCGCCACTCGGTTGACGAGGTCGGCCTTGATCATCGCGCGCAATGGAAGGTGGCGACTGTAGCAACCGCCCCGGGGGGTGTCAACGGAAGTCTCATCAGCTCCTCAGCTTTCGCTGCATCAGCAGCATCTCGAAGGCGATCGCCGCCTTGGCGGTGAGCCGCTGGACGGCCTGCACGTCGAGGCCGGCAAGGCCCAGGGAGTTCCGATCTCCGTAGATGACGCAGACCAGCCGGTCGCGCACCTTGACCGGGAACACCCCGCATTCGGTTTCGAAGGATCCGTGCCAGCAAGCGAGCAGACGCTCGTGGGCCGGCATCGCGGGTAGCCGGCCGAGAAAGAACTCGGCACCCTGGCGCAGGTTGAGAAACACCGACGGCTCGTCGAAGCCGACCGCCCAGTTGCGAAAGCGCTGTTCATCGAGGGACGGGGACCGGCCGCGCCAGCCCCGCACCTGGTCCTGCCCGACGCGGAAAAGCAGCAGACGGGGAAACTCCTGGCCGAGGAATCCGAGCAGGGCGGCGCCGATGTCGTCGGCGCGGCGGGCGGCTTCGAAGGCCTTGTGGACACCGTCCTCCGACAGCGGCTTGACCAGATCCTGGCTCCGCAGCCGCCGCAACGTGGTCTTCTCTTCGGGCGACAGCGGCACCGAGGTCGGTCGCTGCCGTGGTGGGGGGCTTGCCGCCGCGGCGGCTGGCGCAGCGTTGTCGCGGGCGGCTTTAGGGGGCGGCCGGCGCCGCGTTTCCGGAGCGGCCGGCGGCGGCGCCGCCGGTGGAGGCTCCTCGGCGCGGTGGTCGCGCGAACGGTTGAGCCGGTCCAGCAGACTGGCGAAGCGCAGCGGGCAGTCCTCACCGTAGTAGCGCTCGAGCGCCTCGTAGATACGCGCTTCGTTGGCGATGTGAACCGCGACCCTTCGACCGAGCACGAAACCGAGCTCGTCGAGGGTCGGAATGTCCGGCTCGTTGCGCATGGCGATGTCGATATGCCCGCGTCCGGTGCGAAAGGGGACCGCCCCGTGCCGGATCGCCACCTTGGCCGGCATCAGATCGAGCACCAGCTGCGGAATCTGGCGCAACTCGTCGATGTCGGCCAGGGGCCGACCGCCCTGCTCGGCCAGCGTCTTGACCAGGAGGTCCTCCGGCACCGCGCCCATCTCCAGCAGGGCGGTGCCGAGACGGCCGCCGAGCTCGTGCTGGCGGCTGAGTGCGGCGGCCAGCTGAGCGGCCGTTATCCAGCCCCGCTCCAGCAACAGCTGTCCGATCGGCTCCGTCTCAGGCTGCGCCAAGGCTGTTTCCTAAGTCTTTGTTTCTGCGACACTTATCTCAGCGGCGGCAATTATAGGGAGGGCGCGATACCTTGTAAAGCTGCCTCATCGGCTGCTAAGGTCCCGCCGTGAAACGCGCCCTTGTCATGGCGCTCGCCCTGCTGCCAGCCGCCGCCGGGGCGGCGCCGGTGGAGAACGCTCCCTACCAGTTCGTGCTGGCCAAGCTGCTGGCCGCCGAGGGTTCCTGGCAGGAGGCCGTGGACCACTTCGAGAGCGCCGTCGGCCTGGCGCCGGACGATCCCTATCTGCACCTCGACTACGCCGGCTTTCTGCTGCAGATCGGGCGCCGCGCGAAGGCGTTGGAGCAGGCGACCGAAGCGCTCCGTTTGGCGCCGGAGAACCCGGAGTCGCTCGCCGTGTTCGCCCGCGCCCAGCTGGCCGTCGCCGACGGCGATCCGGCAGCCGTGGCGCGCGCCCGCGAGGCCTACGAAGAGCTGCGTCGGCTGCGACCAGATGATCTGCAGGGGCTGATCGCCCTGGGCAGGATGTATCTCGGAGGCGGCCGGACCGACGAGGCGGCGACAGTGTTCCAGGAGGCGCTGGCGCTGCGGCCGCAGAACTCCTGGTTGCTGTCGCTGCTGGTCGAGGCCCAGCTGCGCTCCGACCAGGTCGCCGCCGCGGAGCAGACCCTGGAGTCGCTGCTTCGCGCCGATCCTTCCGAGGCGCGGGCGCGGCTGACCCTGGCCGACCTGCAGCAGAAGCGCGGTGACATGCGTGCCGCCGCCGAGACCCTGCGCGCCGCGCCGGCCGAGGTAATGGAGGATCTCGACTACCGGCGCCGGCTCGGCTTTGCCCTCTACCGCGTCGGCGAGCTCGACGCCAGCCTCGCAGTGGTCGACACGGTGCTCCGAGACGAGCGCGGGGACTTCGGCGGCCTCTATCTGAAGAGCCTGATTCACACCGCCGAAGGTCACCATGAGCGCGCCAGCGCGCTGTTGCAGCAGCTGGTCGCGCAACGTCCGCAGAGTCTCGAGTTGGCCCTGCTCGCGGCCCGGGTGCTCGAGCGTCAGCAGGCAACCGAAGAGGCGGTTGCCCTGCTCGGCGAGCTGGCGCTGCGGCTGCGCGGGGCCGATGCGGAAGAAGAGGCCGAGCTGGCGGAGTACCAGGCCCTGAACGTCCTGTATCGGGCCGGCGAATGGGATCGCCTGCTGGCGGCGCTGGAGCCCAAGCTGTCGCAGGCGGCAGCGGAGCTGTCTCTGGATCTGGTGTTTCTGCACCTCGATGCCCTGGCCCGGAGCGACCGCGCTGGCGAGGCGCTGGAGCGCCTCAGGTCGCTCGAGTCTCCTCAGCTAAGCGTGGCGCGCCGGCTGGGCAAGGAGGCGGAGCTGCTTTACGTCGTGGAGCAGGACTCCGCCGCGGCCGAGAGGGTGGCGCAGCTCGTCGAGCTGCCCGGCACCGAAGGTCGGCTCGAGGCCGCCCGCCTGCTCCAGAGCCGCGAGCGCTACGCCGAGGCCATCCCGCTGCTGGAGGGGCTGCGGCAGGGCTCGCCGGACCAGATCCAGCTGCTCTTCTGGCTCGGCGCGGCCTATGAGCGGACCGCCCGTCATGACCGAGCCGAGGAGGTTTTTCAGCGGCTTCTCGGGATCGATCCCGATTTTGCTCCGGCGCTCAACTACCTCGGTTACATGTGGGCCGACCTGGGGCGCAATCTCGAAGACGCAGTCGCCCTGGTCGAGCGCGCCGTGGCGATGGAGCCGGACAATGGCGCCTATGTCGATTCACTGGGCTGGGCCCTGTTCCGGCTCGGGCGCCACGAGCAGGCACGGGTGGTGCTGGAACGCGCCGCACGGTTGGTCCCCGGCGACGCCGTGATCTCCGAGCATCTGGGCGATCTGTATCTGGCGGTGGGGCGCCCGGCCGAGGCGCGCCTGCACTACGAACGCGCTCTGTCGCTGGCCGGCGACAACGCCGGCACTGTCAGCGACAAGCTCGACCAGTTGCGGCCAAAGCTCTGATCCGGGCCCCGGGACTCGAGTGCGGCGA
>CALZJC010000335.1 GCA_945787525.1 Thermoanaerobaculia bacterium
TCGAGAGGGCCGGGCTTCGCCTCCGCTCCTGTCGGACATCCTCAGCGTGCTTCGAGCACGCTTTGCGGTGCCCTCGGTCGCAAGCCTTGCATCTTCAGGCAGCTACGACGTTTCACTACGACGATCGGTGAGAAGGTCAGGCTAGGGCAGGACGGAGAGAGTGGGGTCGCCGAGCAGAGTCCAGCCGAGCAGGACGTCGAGCCGATGGGGCTGGGTCGCCGCCAGATCGCGCTTGGCCTCGAGCACCGCGCGCCCCAGGGTCTGACCCGGAATCGCCAGACGCTGGAAGAGACGTTGCCCCAGCTGGCGCTCGGCGTCGGCCTCGGTGAGGGCCACGGCTCCGAGCACCGCTGCGGCCCCGCGGTCGGCATTGAGCAGCCAGCGGTGCCCGAGAGTCTGGTAGGAGGGGGCAACGAAGTACGTGTTCCAGCAGCCCCACTGGGTCACCACAGTCGGTCGGCCCCGGTTCTCCAGAGCATCGGCATCGGCGTCCGAGAACAGCCCTTGAAAGCTCCAGACCGTCGGACCCGAATGTCCGACGAAGCTGGTCAGGGCGACGCCGTCGTTGATGCTCCCGATCAGCACGTCACGCGCTTCCGCCAGGCCCAGCTCGTCGATGTAGGCCCGGCGCACCTGCCAGTCGGGTGGCAGCATCGCCAGCAGGGCGTCGCTGTCGGCCTCGAACGAGTGGCCGGCGGGCACGTCGTAGGCGTCTGCCGCCAGCACCGCCGAGCCCCGGTAGGCGATGCTCTCGTACTCGAAGGTCTTCTCGAGCACCGCCTCGAGCTCCGCCACCGTGCGCACAGGCAGGCGCCCGATGGCCAGATCCGGAGTGCCGTCCAGATCCACATCGGCGTACAGCGGGTCCACCGGCACGTAGCGCACGACCGGGTCGGTCTGGGCGTACAGCGTGGGTACGAAGCTGATCGCCCCCTGGCCGAGGTAGTCGTGGTAGTCGTAGGTGTCACCGCCGACCAGGAGCACGTACTCGGTCCCCATCTCGGCGAACGCGCGGCGGATGAAGGCGCGGATCGCCTGCGGATCGAAGACACCATGGCTGAATCTCGAGTAGACCTCCTCGACGTCCACCACCTGAACACTGAAGCCGTCGGACCGGCGGGCGGCCGCCAGCGGTTGCACCGCTTCGAGGAAGTCCGGATGGGCGATGATCAGCAGCTCCGCCTTGCCGCGCACCAGCTCGCGCCGCGGCCCGGCCAGCTCGATAGCCGGCGCTTCGAGCGCCTGTACCGTGGACACGTAGTAGGTCGCCTCCTCGTCGCTACCGGCGAAGGCCGCACTGTAGGCGCCGAGCCGGCCGGTCACCTGAACACGGGACAGACGCTCGACAGCGTCGGAGCGGACCCGGTAGACCTCCACCTGGTTGGAGGGCAGACCTTCGACGCGAAAGGTCTTGGCCGCGGCGGCAAAGCGGAGGCGGCCTTCGCGAGCCGCGAAGCGCCGCGGATAGCTCACCCGGTAGTAGTCGTAGCTCACGAGGTCCCAGCTTGCGCCGGTGTCGTGCGGCAGGGTCAGCCGCAGGAGATTCTGCTCCCCCTCGAGCGCGGACTCGGGCACCTCGACCTGGACATGATGCTCGACCCGGCCGTCGAACAGCTCGTCCGCCAGCTCGACGCCGTTGACCTCCACCACCACGTGGTGATCCGGCGCCTCGGGGAAGTCGGTGATGCCCCAGAGGGCTACATCCAGCAGCACCGGACCACCGCCCTCGACGCGCCCGTCGAGCTCGAGGTCGAAGGAGGCCTCGACCGGTCCGCCGATCGCCAGCAGCCGGGTGTCGTACCACGGGTCCTCCCCCGGCGCGACGGAATAGTAGGCGCGGTTGCGCTCCACTTTGGCCGATTCGGTGTAGAACTCCGGCGTCCGCGCCCACGGCCGTGCCGTGGTCCGGTCTTCGGCCAGCCGCCGGGCCAGCCAGTGATTCACTCGCAGGGAGTAGACATTGGTGCGGGTATAGAGAGTGTCGAGAGGCTCACCGACGAATTCGATGAACGAGCCGGGGCCGAAAACGCCGCGCCCTCCGACCCGCAGGGAGACCGGCCTTCCACGGTTCGGCAAGGCTAGGCGCGTCCCCGGCACCTCCGCCAGCTCGCCGCGCCGTCCGACCCGCAGGGAGACCGGTTTTCCACGGTTCAGCAAGGCCAGGCGCCAAGCCGGCACTCCCGCCAGGTCGACACCGGCCGCCGCCAGTGCTTCGTAGCTCACCCGCTGGATCCCTGCGCGCTCGACCAGCAACCGCGCTTCCGGATAGCCCCTGTACCTTCGCCACAGACCTCTACGACCCCGCTTGCGGTCGGCTCGCACGGCCTTCCTGAGGGCATGGTCGCGAGAGATCCGCCCCCAGGCGATCGGCTTCTTGCCGGCGCTGCGGCGCCCGTGGGCGCGGTCGAGCTCGAACGGGCCGTGGTAGCGAGACTCGCCGAAGATGTCGACGTCCTCGATCACGAACGTCGTCCCCTCGACCCCATACGCCTCATAGGCATAGTCCTGGGGCTCGAGCGAGTCGACGACGTGCGAGGGGATCAGCTCGGCAGTCAGACGCCGCAACCGCTCCCCCTCCAGGACATAGATATGGAAGCCCAGGTTCGCCGTCTCCGTCATCGTCTGCCAGGCGAACTCGACCCGCCATCTTCCTCCGGTGGCGGTGAAATACCCCAGCGTCACCGGCGTCGTCGACGGAGGGCCGCCATCCAGGTCATAGTTGATCCGGCCGTCGTAGTTCTGCGAGGTGACGCCGAAGATCGAGTCCTTGGCAGCGGTCAGGAAGCCGTTTCCGGGGTAGGAGATCAGCGACGTGAAGATGATCTTGCCGCCCGCGAGGCCCATGTCGCCATAGGGGAACTGCAGTTCCAGCAAGGAGTCCCGCGCATCGAAAGGACCGGGTTGCATGTTGCTGAATGCGTAGTCACCGGGTGTGTAGGTTACGGGCGACCTCATGGTGTCGATCACACAACCGTCGGGCAGAGTGTCTTCGCATGGGAACAACGTGACGTTGTCGACCTGTGCATCCCCCGGCCCCTCGAGCGTGACGCAGATCAGATAATCGGCATTGTTCTCGGGAGGGTCGTCGGTGTCCACAAGAACACAGGCTGTGGAGGTGTTACCGCCCGAAAGGCTGAAGTCGTCGAAGCCAAACAGCAGATAGACCGTGTCAGCCTCGTTGCTGGCGATGCAGAACTTGGTGATGTCGAGTCTCGACGGACTCGAGAAGTCGTCGGCGCCCCCCTCGTCGTCGAGACAGAACTCGTTCCCGATGCCGTTGCCCCACTCCGAGAAGTCGGTATCGATCACCACCGTGTCGGTCCAGTAGCCGGCGAGGAAGAAATGATCATCGGCACCGTCGGTATTGTCGCTCGTCCACTGGATCGTAGTACCACCCTCAACGGCGACGTGCATCGTCACGTACTGACCGTCAGTTACGCAGCAGGGACTTGGGGTAGCCCCGACCCCGGCGTCGTTGACCTGGCCTGCCCTGTCCTGGGTGGAGATACTCGAGCGCACACCCAGGTTGGGAGCATCTTCGTCAGCCGAGCTGCCGGCCAGGATCTGGGCGACGGTGGCGCGAGGCACGCCGAAAGCACCCAGGTCCTGGGTCTCCCAGGCGGGATACAGTGCGACAGGACTCCCCAGGCTGCTGTCGGCCAACTCCACGAAGGTCCCGGGTGGTGTGGTCCAGCTGCCGACCACGTAGTGGGTAATCTCCGAGTTGTTCTCCGCGTAGAGTTCGACGGTCGATGTAGCGTCCGCCTCGACGAAGAACGTCACCGTGGTCTCTCCCTCACCGAAGGGGACCCAGATCGTAGGGAAGACCTCCTCGAAGGATCTGGCGTTGTCGAGCAAGACGCGCCTGTCGAGTATTGAACCGGAGGCTCGAACACCGCCCCAGCGGCCCCTGTTGAAGTTGACGTCCTCAGTACTCAGATTCGAGCGGTTCGTAACGACGATCTCCGCTACCTCATTCGCCCCAACGCCGGTCAGGTTCTGGGCCTCCCACACCCCGGGAGTGGGGGCGGCGGCGGTGTTGTACTCCTCCTCGTAGGCCACTCCGCCATCCCAATAACCCAGCAACACGAAACTGATGACGGTCGCCTCAGCGAAGTACTGGACACGAGACAGGCTGTCCGCCTGGACGTGCATGGTCACGTAGGCAAAGCCGCCACCGTCTGCCTGATGGAGGTCGATCTTTCTCTCGAGCGCGGAGCCCATCGCCCGGAGACCTCCTATGTCGGCAAAGGCCGGGTTGGAGTTGCGAATGGCGATCTCCACCACCGCATTGGCTGGCACGTCGAAGGGCGGTCCACTGAGGATGAACGGGGTCCACGCTCCTGTACTGCAAGGGGAAGCGGGGAGCGGGCCGCACAAGACCTGGGAGCTTTCGACGTAGCCGGCCTCGAGGGAGGACGGCGCGGTCAATGCCGCCAGAGCGAGACCCAGGCCGGCGACCCGATGAGCCCACCGCGCAGCTGGCCTCGGAGTCCGTGCCCCTTGCCGAGTCAT
>CALZJC010000336.1 GCA_945787525.1 Thermoanaerobaculia bacterium
GGTCTCGAAGGCGAGCGGGAAGTGCTCGCGGGCGACCACCGCTCGCGCGTGGCGGCTGGACGAGGAGCGCATCTGGGCCAGGGCCGAGGTGTCGTCGTGGGCCAGGAACTCCTGGGGGTCGGACGGCCAGCGCATGCGCTGTTCCCGCAGCCATTGGCTGAAGTGCAGCTCGAGCACCTTGCCGGTTACGTTGAAATAGACCTGGGTGAACATGTAGTAGCGGGCCATGACCAGCGCTTCGAGGGCGTGCACACCGCCCTCGCCGATGCCCAGGCCCCATTCGCCCGATTCCGGATCCTGCAGAGGCAGGATGGTGTCCAGCAGCCGCTCGAGGTCGAAGCTGCCGTAGCGCACGCCGCAGTAGAGGCTGTCGCGCAGCAGGTAGTCCATCTTGTCGACGTCGAGCTCGCCCGAGATGATCTGCGCCAGCAGCCGGCCGGTGTCATCCGGCGGGCCGGCCAGGAGATCGATCACCGCCTCCGGTGTCAGACCGTCGCCGGCGGTGGCGAAGATGGTTCGCACCTCGTCGATGCCCAGCAGCCGTCGAGTCATCTCCTCGTGATCGAGGCCGTCGGCGAACATGCCCTCGGCCGAGTGGCTGAAGGGGGCGTGACCGATGTCGTGGACCAGGGCCGCCACCCGCACCAGGCGGCGGTCGCGACTGCGCCGGTCGGGGTCGAGCAGACCGTGCGAATGCACCGCCAGGGCGTCGTAGACCCGTCCGGCCAGATGCATCGCGCCCAGCACGTGGCTGAAGCGGCTGTGTTCGGCGCCGGGGAAGACCAGGTTGGCGAAGGCGAGCTGGCGGATCGAGCGCAGCCGCTGCAGCGGCCGGCTGTCGATCAGCGCCTTCTCGAGTCCATCGGCGCGGATGAAGCCGTGGATCGGATCGCGGATCGAGACGGCGTGCCTAGCCTGCACTCCTCACCACCTCGCTGCTACGCGTCCGTATCTGCCCGAATCTGCGGGACTTGCCTCTGTCGGGCGTCCTCGACGTACTTCGAGTACGCCTGTGGCGCCCTCGGTCGGTAAGCCCCACATCTTCACCCAGCCACGGGCGCTCGCCGAGCGAGCTGACGAGGAGCGCAGGCTCGCGCTCACGCCACGACCCGGTCGACCTCGGTCTCGCCCTCCGAACGAGCGATGATCGCCGCGCCGCAGGAGTCGCTGAAGATGTTCACCGCGGTCCGGTACATGTCCAGGGGCCGGTCGATGGCCAGCATGGCGCCGACGATCAGCTCTACCTGCGGGCCACGCAGACCGATCGCCTCGAGCACGATGAAGATCACCACCAGGCCAGCCGAGGGCACTGCCGCCGCTCCAACCGAGGCGAGCAGCGCCGTCACGACGACGATGAGCTGCTGCCACAGCGACAGGTCGACACCCAGCGCCTGGGCGATGAACAGCGCGCCGGCGCACTCATAGAGCGCCGTGCCGTCCATGTTGACGGTGGCTCCCATGGGCAGCACGAACGAGGAGATGCGGTTGGAGACGCCGACGTTCTTTTCGACGTTCTCGAGAGTCACCGGCAGGGTGGCGCCCGAGGAGCTGGTGGAGAAGGCCATCACCAACGCCTCGATCATGTTGCGGAAGTGGATGCTCGGCCTGATCCGGCCGAGCAGGATCAGGAGCAGCGGCAAGGTCACGAACAGGTGGACACTGAGGCTGAACACGAGGGTCAGGGCATAGAGACCGAGAGCCCGGAAGGAGTCGAACCCCGAACTGCCCACCAGTCGGGTGATGAGACCGAAGACGCCGATCGGCGCGAAGCGGATCACGCCGCCGGTGAGCTTCATCATCACCTGGAAGCCGGCGTCGAAGAACCCCAGCAGGCGGTTGCGATGCCCCTCGCCGACCGAGGCGATGCTGATGCCGAAAAGGATCGAGAAGAAGATCACCGCCAGCATGTCGGCCTCTGCCGCCGCCTCGACGACATTGGCGGGCACGATGTCCAGCAGCAGCTCGATCGGCGAGCTGGGGGTGTCCAGCTCGGGCACCGTCGCGGTCTCGGCGCCGGTGATGTTGGCGCCCACGCCGGGTTTGACCAGGTTGACGGCGACGAGCCCGACGATCACGGCCAGGGCGCTGGACAGGAGGTAGTAGCCGACAGTCTTGCCAAAGAGCCGGCCCAGATCGCGGCCGCCGCCCACCGAAGCCACGCCCGAGACGATCGAGAAGACCACCAGCGGCACGATGATCATGCGCAACAGCTTGATGAACAGCGTGCCGAGCCAGCCCACCTTCGGCACCAGCTCGGGGCCACCGATGAGGCCGGCGGCGATGCCCAACGCCATGGCGATCAGGATCTGCCAGTGCAGCCGCCAGTACCAGGGCTGGGTCTGATCGCTCATGGCTCTTGTGGGACGCGCGCAGCCTAGCACGCGCTAGCTGCGGCAGAAGGTGTGCCCGGACCAGGCGATGAGCTCGACCCCATCTTCCTGACCGACGCTCGTCAGCAGCTCCGCGACCGTCGCGCCGTCGGGGGGGATCTGAAGGTCGGGGGCGATCTCGGCCAGCGGTGCGAGGACGAAGCGGCGCCGGCGCAGACCCGGATGGGGCAGGGTCAGCTCGGGCCGCTCGCTGGTGAGCTGGCCATAGACGAGCAGGTCGACGTCGAGCGGGCGGGCCGCGTGGCGTGGTCCGGAACGTCGCCCGGCGGCCAGCTCGAGAGCCTTGGCAACCGCCAGGAGCCCGTCCGCTGGCAGCAGCGGCTGACCGACGACCGCGGTATTCAGGTAGGGCGGCTGGGGTAGATCGCCCAGCGGCCGGCTGCGGAACAGAGGGCCGACCCGGAGCCGCTGGAGAACTGTACGGAGGTGGTGGATCGCCTGCCGTAAACGGCCCTCGGAGTCGCCCAGGTTGCTGCCCAGGCCGAAGGCCGCGACGTCACTTCCCGGGCTTCGCAGCCGTCTCGCTATCGTCGCTGCCCTCTTCCTTGGCCTTGGCGGGGGATTTTTTCGCTGGCGCCTTTTTGGCCGGCTCTTCGGCGGCCGGTTCCTGCTGCTCCTCGGCGAGCTGGTTGAGACCGCACTTGGGGCAGGTTGGCTCGGCCTTGCCGAGATCGTAGAACTTCGTGCCGCAGCTGGTGCACTCGTGCTTTGTTCCAAGGTCGGCCATCGGGGTCTCCTCCGGAGGGCCGGGACCGTAGCATCGGGTTCCGAAAAGTGTCAAGGACGAGGGCCGGTTGCGGGCCGCCGTCGGCACCGATAAGATGCGCCCTCTTGCGGTGCTCGCCGCGACGCCTGTCCCCCTCTCATGACGGTCCCTCCACTGACGCAGGACCCCGGGCGGTGATTCGTCGCGCCTGTCTGTGGCCGCTGATGCTGCTGCTGGCCGTGGCGGCCGTGGCCCAGGAGCCGCTGCCGGATCCGCGCCGGCCGGAGCTCGAGCCCAGTGAGCGCCTCGGCGCCCTGCTCGACCGCATGCAGCTGGAGCAGGCGGCGGTGGAGACGCTGGAGGCCGACTTCGTGCAGCTCAAGGAGAGCCAGTTCCTGATGGCGCCGGCCGAGTCCGCCGGTCTGTTCTCGTACTCGGCGCCGGACCGGGTGCGCTGGGAGCATCGCTCGCCCACCCCGATCTCCTTGCTGATCACCGGCGACGAGATGATCACCTGGTATCGCGATCTCGAGAAGGTGGAGCGGATGTTGGTGGGCCGGCATTCGCAGCGCATCCTCGAGTACCTCGGCGCCACCGGATCGGTGGAGCAGCTGCGCAAGTACTTCGCAGTGCGCATGGTAATGAACAACGACCGGTCGCAGCCCTATCTGCTGGAGCTCACGCCCCGCTATTCGCGGATCGCCAAGCGGCTGCAGAAGATGGTCGTGTGGGTGGATCCGAAGCTCTTCCTGCTCTCCCGCCTGCGTCTTGTCGAGCCCGACGGTGACGTCACCGAGTACCGGTTCACGCACCTGCGGGTCAACGGGGGCCTGCCGCCGGAGCGCTTCGATCTGGACCTGCCCACCGGCGTCGTGGTCGAGACCGTCGACTTCGAGGCGCGGCTGGGCATCCGCCAGTAAGCAGCCGCCGCGGCGGGCTGCCGACTCAAGATGGGACTCGAGTTCGAGATCCTGGCCGCCGACGGTGCGGCGCGAGCGGGGCGGCTGCGGACGCCGCACGGCGACGTTGCCACGCCGGCGTTTCAGCCGGTGGCCACTCTGGGAGCGGTCAAGGGAGTGCCGGCCCCCTGGCTCGAGGAGGCCGGTGCGCAGATCCTGCTGAGCAACCTCTATCACCTGTCGGTGCGGCCGGGCATCGAGCGGATCGCCGGCCTCGGTGGCCTGCACCGTTTCATGGGCTGGTCGGGTCCCCTGCTCACAGACAGTGGCGGCTATCAGGTCTTCAGCCTGACCGGTCTGCGTACGGTCGATGACGACGGGGTGACGTTTCGCAGCCACCTCGACGGCGCCGAGCTGCGGTTCACGCCGGAGTCTGTGGTCGAGGATCAGCGCCGGTTGGGCGTCGACGTCGCCATGATGCTCGATGAGTGCCCGCCCTATCCGGTCGA
>CALZJC010000337.1 GCA_945787525.1 Thermoanaerobaculia bacterium
GGCCGACGTCGAGGCGGTGGGCGCAGAAGTTGCACTTCTCCGCCGAATGGTCCTCGGGGTTGATGAAGATGGCGTCGTACGGGCAGGCGGCGATGCAGGCCTTGCAGCCGATGCAGATCGATTTGTCGAAGTCGACGATGCCGTCCGGCCGAGCATGCATCGCCGCGGTAGGACAGGCGTGGGTGCATGGCGCGTCGGCGCACTGGTTGCAGCGCGTCACCTGGAAGGCGCGGCGCGCCTCGGGGAAGGTCCCCACGTCGACGTACTTTACGTAGGTCCGGGTGACCGACAGCGGCACCTCGTTCTCCGACTTGCACGCCGTGGTGCAGGCGTGACAGCCGATACAGCTCTCGTGGTCGATGACCTTGGCCCAGCGGGCGGTCGAGCTGTCGGTTTCTGCTGGGAGAGGCTCTGCCATGGATACTCCCTCCAGTATACGGTCCAGCAGATATTAGATCATGTCTGGGAGGACGGCAAACGGTCGAAAGGGTAGGCATTCCGGGGTGGGAGGTGGCTCGGGTAGAGTTCGGCCCATGGAAATTCCCCGGCCGAGCGTTGGTGACTGCAGTGAGTATCTGACCCGCTACGTGAATCTGGTGCCTGACGGGCCGATTCTCGAGACCCTGGCTGCGCAGCTCGAAGAGACGGCGGCTCTGCTGGCGGCCGCCGGCGAGGAGCGAGGCGACCATCGCTACGCCTCGGGCAAGTGGAGCGTCAAGGAGGTCGTCGGTCATCTGGCCGACACCGAGCTGGTGTTCGGCTATCGGGCGCTGCGCTTCGGTCGCGGCGACGCGACTCCGCTGCCCGGCTTCGAGCACGACGACTGGGTGCCCCACGGCGGCTTTGGCGAGCGCCCGCTGGCCGAGATGGTCGAGCTGCTGCGCCGGGTGCGGGTCGCCTCGCTGGCGCTGTTCGCCGGCTTTCCCGCCGCGGCGTGGAGCCGCCGCGGCATGGCTGCCGAGGCCGAGATCGTGGTCAGCGCCTTCCCCTGGATCAACGCCGGGCACGAGCTGCATCACCGGCGGATCCTGCGCGAGCGTTATGGACTCTAGCCTGCCTTGCTCGACGGCCTCGTGGCGCGATGCGGCGGCAGGAAGCCCCGCAGCCGCGACTGCCTGAAATCGCAGTCAATCGCCGCTGCCGGCGTCGCGCAGCTGCTCATCGCTGCCTTTCTCCCTGACCTGCGCCGGCCGGCGAGTCTGGATGGTCTCCTCGATCGCCGCCGCCAGACGTGAGTGGTCCCAGGCGGAGTTGACCTTGAGGACGTCTGAGATCAGCGCCACGATATAGCGCTTCTGCTCGGGCGCGCCCCCGGCGGGCGATTCGACGATGGCGATCGAGTTCATCAGGTTCTGCACGTTGCCACGGTACTTGCCGCACTGAAACCCCTCCTCGGGGGCGCATTTGTAGAACGAGCCGCTCTTGAAGTAGATCGCCGAGGCCGCCAGCTCGGGCGGGTAGGCAAAGCGGTAGCGCTTCTTGGTCATGTACAGATAGCGCTTCATCTCGAGGCTCGACCACTCGTCGACCAGTCGTCCCTGCTCGATCCGCAGCAGCAGCCGCGCCAGCTCACGCGGCGAGGCGAACGAACGGGTGCCGGGGATCTGCGCCTGGCTCACCCGGGTCCAGAAGGTGCCCTGCTGCAGCTGGGCGAGATCGATGCCGGCGGCCGTCAGTGGCTCGTTGATCACCGCCAGCGACAGCCGGGTGAGCTCGGTCCGCGGCGTGTTGCGAAAAAAGGCGGTCGCCTGCTCCGGGCTCGGCGGGTAGTCGCCGCCAAAGACGCGCAGCAGCATCGCCTCGCGCCAGACCATCGCGCCGGCCGAGTTGGCCGAAGCGGAGATCATGTGGTCGGTCCACTCCGAGAGGGTGAAACGGTCGCCGGGAACGACCACCGAGAAGCGGTTCGTGCCGCTCACCGGGTCGTACTTCGGCACCGTGTGCGGATCTCCCGTGGCCCAGCCGTCGGCCACCACGAAGTGCTCGCGCAGCACCCTCTGGCGTTGGGCAACATCGGGGAAGGCGCGCGCCAGGCCGTCGAACAGGGCGGTGAGGCACAGCACCTTGCCGACGCTGCCGGGCAGCTGGGTGCGCTCTTCACGCACCCCGGCCCAGGTCGGGCTGGCCGGGTCGGTGATGTCGATCACCGCGACGCCGTAAGAGGGATGGCGGCTGCGGAACACGCTCTCGAGCGCCGACTGCAGCTCCGGGTCGCGGTTGTCCGGGCCGAGATCCCACCGGCGTCCGTCGAGCATGTTGAGCCGCACGTCGTCGACTCCGAGCAGGGCGCCGGCCTGCAGCTTGGCGGCACCGGCGGTCTGCTGCGCCTCGAGGTAGCCGTCGAGACGCCGGATACCGCTCACCCCACGGCCATCGATCGGATAGCCGCCGGCGGGCAGCGGCGGGCGCAGCAGGGCGAGCAGGGCGACCGCGGCAGCCGCCAGGGCACCACGGCGCGTTGCGAAACGGGCTGCAGGTCTCGGGCTCATGGCTCTGTTACTCCAGGTGAAGCGGCGCGTCCAGTTCGACGGTCGCGGGCGGCTGCCGGCGGGCATCGGCGGTGAGGCCGGCGACGACCCGGTCGGCGAGCAGCTGCCCGCGCTCGACCAGGGGCCGCACCTGGAAGAGGGTCAGCCGGCCGCCGACGAACCCGAACTCGATGTCCCACGGCAGCGCGTCGCCGCTCGCGGAGCGCGCCGGCTCCAGCTTGCGCACGGCCTCGGCTGCCAGCCGGCGCACTTCGGCGCGTTCTTCGGCAGTCAGCACCTGGCCGGCCTCGGCGGGCACCCACTCGACGCCGCCGCCCTTGGCCAGGCTCCGCCGGTAGGGCGCCTTGGCCTCGCCGATCAGGTCGGTCGATCCGTCGTCCCGCAGGACCAGCGTCTCGGCCGCCTCGCCGTCCACCGCGCCGCCGACGCCCCAGGCGGTGGCGACGGTCAGCCCACGGCCGCGGGTCGCCAGGTCGGCGGTGACCAGCACGCCGGACTTGTCGGCCGGCACGCTCTTCATCAGCAGCACGGAGGCGTAAACCTCCTCCGGGCGCTCGAGGATTCCCGACCGCCAGGCCATCGCCCGCTCGGTGTAGGGAGACGACCAGACCAGGGGGATCGCCGCGAACAGCTTCTCGCGGTCGACCAGGTTGGCCACGGTTCGGTTGAGGCCGGCGCCGGTGAACCCGGGCAGATCCTCGACGTTGGTGTCGGAGCGGACAAAGACGCCGTAGTCGCCGACGGGTGCGAAGAGCGTGTCCATCATCGCGCCGAGCCGCTCGCGGGTGTCGGCGCTCAGGCGCAGGACTTCGACCGCCTGGCGGACCGACTCGACCTCGGCGGCCAGCGCCGTGGCGTCGATCTCGCCGGCGCGAAAGCGGGCGAACGCCCGGTCGAGCCTCGCCTTCGGCGGGTCGGCCCCGGCCCGCATGTGATCGGCGAAAACACCGAACGGCAGCGCAACGGCCGGCGACACCCGGCCCGGGAACTGGCGCGCCAGCTCGCCCAGGTTGGCCGCCTTGGGCCCGACGACGCGGCCCGAAAGGCCGGCGTGGAGCTCGGCCAGGGGCAGCGGCCGACGGACGCCGAGGTCCGGCTCAGGGGCGGCGAGCTTGGCCGCCGGCGCTCCGCCCCGGGGCGCGGCCTCGAGCACCGACCGCGCCGCCGGCGGCACCTGCGGCCAGCCATCGAGCACCACCGATCCGTCGGTGCCGACCGCCAGCAGCACCTCTTCGCCATCGCGCTCGGCGAGCCGTCTGGCCAGCAGCGGCGACAGCGTGGCGTTGGGGATGCCCAGGTTGCGCGCCAGGATCTGGACGTGCGAAAGCAGGTTGCCCTCGGCGAGGCTCAGGATGCCGGCCACCGGCTTGAGCTCGGAGACGGTCTCGGGCAGGACCACGATCTCGTCGCGACCGAGCTCGGCGCCACGCTCCAGCTCGGCCGCGCCGACCACTCGCAGCCGGCCCCGCGCGACGCCCGGGTTGAGCCCCAGCATGCCGCCGCGGGTCTCGCCGAAGACGCGGTGGGCGATCCCCGAAAGCCGATCGGTGTCGGCCGCCAGACGGGTGACCGCCTCGGCGAAGGGCAGCAGGGCGGAGCCCCGCAGCAGATCGTCGACAAAGCGCGCCGCTCGTGGATCGAGGGCCGTGTAGCGGACAAGGGGCTCGGCAAAGGTGTAGCGGATCGTGCTCAGCGCCCAGGGGGCGGCTCGCCGCAGGCCCCGCATGGCGGTGATGAGCTCGCTGGTGGCGGGGCGCGACGTCGTCAGCAGCGCGTCCAAAGGCACCCTCAGCGCGTCCCGTTCGCGGGCCGAAGAAAGGCCGGCGGCGTGGACCAGGTCGAGCAGGCGGCGCGTCAGCAGCAGGTGGTCCCGACGGCTGAGGGCATCCCTGCCCAGGACCTCGAAGGCGGCCGCCATGGCGGCCCGTTCGATGCCGACCGACAGATCCATCAGGGCCAGGTTGCCGGCGCCGTCGGCCGAGCTCGAGACG
>CALZJC010000338.1 GCA_945787525.1 Thermoanaerobaculia bacterium
TCGTGAACCAGAAAGAGATCGGCGATGCCGCCGAGGCGGGCGACGGCCTCGCGCTCGTCGATGCAGATCGGCTCGTCGCTCGAGTTGCCGCTGGTGGCGACGACCGGAAACCCCAGCTCGGCCATCAGCAGGGCGTGCAGCGGTGTGTAGGGCAGCATGACCCCCAGGTAGGGATTGCCGGGCGCCACCTCGGCGGCGATCTCGATTCGCGGCCGGCGGCGCAGGAGCACGATCGGCGCTGCCGGCGAGCAGAGCAGGCGGGCCGCCTCTTCGGGCAGCTCGCACAGACCGGCGACGCTTTCGAGGTCCGGGACCATCAGCGCCAGGGGCTTCTCGTAGCGGTGCTTGCGCCGGCGCAGACGCTCCACCGCCGCCGGAGCGCGCGCATCCACCACCAGGTGGAAGCCGCCCAGACCCTTGACCGCGACGATGCCGCCGGCGCGCACCCGGTCGGCAGCGCCACCCAGAGCCGCGTCGCCGGTCTCGAGAACGCCGCCCTGCTCGTTCCACAGGGCCAGCTGCGGACCGCAGACCGGGCAGGCGTTGGGCTGTGCGTGGAAGCGCCGGTCTTCCGGGTCGTCGTACTCGCGCCGGCAGTCGGCGCACATGGTGAAGCCGGCCATGGTCGTCGCCGGCCGGTCGTAGGGGACGTCCAGGGCGATGGTGAAGCGCGGCCCGCAGTTGGTGCAGTTGGTGAACGGGTAACGGTGGCGCCGGTCGGCCGCATCGGCGATCTCGCGCCGGCAGTCGGCGCAGGTGGCCAGGTCGGCGGGAATGGAGACCCGGCGCTCGGCCGCCGCGTCGCTGGCGACGATAGTGAAGCCGGACAGCTCGCGTCCTGGCAGCGCCTCCCAGCGCAGCCCGCGGATGGCGGCGGCCGGCGGCGGCTCGGCCTCCAGGCCGCCCTGGAACAGCTCCAGCGCCTCGGCCGAGCCATAGGCCTCGATGGTGACGCCCGCCGAGTCGTTGCGCACCGTGCCGTCGATGCCCGCTTGGCGGGCCAGACGGTAGACCCACGGACGGAATCCGACGCCCTGGACCGTGCCCTCGACACGGATCCGTCGCCCCTGCCTCAGCCGCTGCTCTCCGCTAGCGATAGCAGGTAGGCTACCAAGTCCCAGGTCTGCTCCTCATCGAGGATCTTCCAGCCCGCCATGGCGGTGCCCCTGCGGCCGTCGCGGATGACGAGGTAGGTCTCCACCGGCGAGCGGCGCTGGCGCCATGACGGGTCGGTGAAGTCCTGCGGCCGGCTCGACAGGTTGCGCCGCCGGCCGACGCCGTCGCCGCGCTCTCCGTGGCAGAGCGCGCAGTGGGTGAGAAACAGCTGCCGGCCCCGATCGCGAGCCGCCGCCGAGGCCAGCCGGGCTTGCGGAACGACCGGCGGCGGGTCGAGCGAGCGGGGACCGTCGTCACAGGCCCAGAGCGCGAGCGGCAGCGTCGCCAGCGCCGGCAGGAACCTCCTCATCGGTCCTCCGGCGGCGGAGGGCGAAGCCCATCCGCCGCGCCTCTTCGGCGACCGCCTCGACCAGGCCGTCGATGCCGGCCTCGACCTCCGGCGAGCGTTCCAGACCCAGCTCGAGAGTGCGCGGCACCAATCCGTGCAGCACCAGTCGATGGGGAGAGGCATCCATCAGCCGCAGCGCGTCGAGCAGATCGGCGACGCCGATCTGATGCACCGACAGGCGCTCTCGCGCCGCCGACTCGACCGCCTCCCCGACCAGCCGCACCGGAGTGCCCGGTGGCGCGTCGAGGCTCACGGCATCCACCAGAATGACGTTGTCGACCCCCTCGAACTCCCCCAACAGCGTCAGCCCGAGGGTGCCACCGTCGATCACGCGGGCTCCGGTCGGCAGGGCGTAGCGCCGTCGCAGTCGCTCGGCGGCGGCCACACCCAGGCCGTCGTCGCCACAGATGACGTTGCCCAACCCCAGGATGAGCAGCGAGCCGCGATCGCCCAACCGGAATCCCCTCACGCCTCCGGATGGTAGAAGCGGTAGCCTGGCTTGATGATGTCCTCGCGCGGCACGAACTTGTGGCCCGAGAAGATCGACTCGACGGTGCCGGTGGCCTCGACCTGGGACATCAGGATGGCGCTGTAGACGTGGTGCACGAAGAACGCCCAGATCCCCCACATCAGGATGTGATGGATCCAGCGCGCCGTCTGCAGGCCGCCGAGCAGCGGCACCAGCCCGGCGAAGACGCCGACCGGCGAGTCGACGTGGGCGCTGGCGCCGTACATCGCCAGACCGGTCAGTATCTGCAGCAGGAAGGCCAGGAACACGAAGGCGTAGGTCAGCCCGGCCAGCGGGTTGTGGCCGACGAAGCCGGGCGGCATGCGCATGCCGAACATGTAGTAGCGGAACGTCCGGCCCATGGCGTGCCAGCGCTCCTTCGAGGCCGGGATCAGGCGATGCCAGCGGGCGTACCAGTTGCCGGTGAACATCCAGACGACGCGCGACAGCACCGAAAGGGTGAACACGATGGCGGCGTAGAAATGGATCGCCTTGGCCCAGCCCATCAGGAAGTGATTGCTGGCCGGTCCGGCGGCGATCAGCATCGGCCAGCCGATATAGATCCCGGTCACCGACAGCACCCAGATCGAGATGGCGTTGAGCCAGTGGGTGATCCGCACCGGCCACTGCCAGACGTAGACGTTGTCCAGATCGACTTCCCGGACGTGCTGCTTCCAGACCCTCATGTCACCCTCACCTTGACCACCTCGCGGCCCGACGGGTCCAGGACGTGGACGCCGCAGGCCATGCAGGGGTCGAACGAGTGGATGGTGCGCAGGATCTCGAGCGGCTGCTCGGGATCGGCCACCGGGTTACCGATCAGGGCCTGCTCGTAGGGCCCGGGACTGCCCATGGCGTCGCGCGGCCCGGCGTTCCAGGTGCTGGGCACCACGCACTGGTAGTTGGTGATAGCGCCGTCCTGGATGTGCACCCAGTGGCCCAGCGCGCCGCGCGGCGCCTCGTGGAAGCCGGCGCCGGTGCAGTCCTTGGGCCAGCTCGCCGGGTCCCATTTCGAGGTGTCGGCGATGGCCAGCTCGCCGCGGCCCATGTTGGCGGCCAGCTCGTCGAGCCAGCCCTCCATCTTCTCGGCCAGCACCACGGTCTCGATGCCTCGCGCGGCGACCCGGCCGAGGGTGGAGAAGAGCGCCGGGGCGCCGACCCCGAGGTGACCCAGGGCGCCGTTGACCAGCTCCTGGACCCGCGGGTGGCCGGAGGCGTAGGCCACCAGCATCCGCGACAGCGGCCCGACCTCCATCGGCTGGTCCTCGTAGCGCGGTGACTTGAGCCACGAGTACTTGCCGTCGGTGTTCAGCCGGTCGTAGGGCGGTGCGGGGCCGGTGTAGTTGGGCTTCGTCTCGCCCGAGGACGGATGGACGCCGGCCTGGTCGCCGTCGCCATACTCGAACCAGGAGTGGGTGACGTACTCGGTGATCTTGGCCGGGTCGAGCGGCTCGACAGTGGCCAGATCGCGGCCGCGGATGACGCCCGCGGGCAGATAGAGCGGCGCGTTGGGGCCGTCGGCCTCGGGGTACTCGCCGTAGACCATGTAGTTGCCGACGCCGGCGCCGTAGCCGGCCCAGTCCTTGTAGAACGAGGCCACCGCCAGCAGATCCGGCAGGTAGACCTTCTCGACGAACTTCTTCGCCTCGTGGATCAGCTTGCGCATGGCGTTGATCGAGGTCATGTTGAGCGACGCCTGCTTGTCCGGATCGACCGGCGTCGCCATGCCGCCGACGACGAAGCTCTGCAGGTGCGGGTTCTTGCCGCCGAGGATGGCGTGGATCTTGATGAACTCGCGCTGCCAGTCGAGCGCCTCGAGGTAGTGGGCGACGGCCAGCAGGTTGGCCTCGGGCGGCAGGCGGTAGGCGGAGTGGCCCCAGTAGGCGTTGCCGAACGGGCCCAGCTGGCCGGCCTCGACGAACTTCGCCAGCCGCTCCTTGACGCCGCGGAAGTAGTTGGCGCTCGACAGGGGCCAGTCGGAGATCGACTCGGCGAGCTGCGAGGTGGCCACCGGATCGGCCGACAGCGCGCCGGTGATGTCCACCCAGTCCAGGGCGTGCAGATGGTAGAAGTGGATCACGTGGTCCTGCACCATCTGCGACGACATGATCAGGTTTCTGAGCAGCCGCGCGTTGGGCGGCGGCTTGGCGCCGATAGCGTTCTCGACCGCGCGGATCGAGGTGATGGCGTGGACCGTGGTGCAGACGCCGCAGATCCGCTGGGTGAACGCCCAGGCGTCGCGCGGGTCGCGGCCCTTCAAGATGATCTCGACGCCGCGGAACATGGTCGAGGACGACCAGGCGTCGCGGACCTCGCCGCCGTCGACCTCGGCCTCGATGCGCAGGTGGCCCTCGATACGGGTGACGGGATCGACCACAACGTGCGTCATGTGCTCTCTCCATTCGCCTCCGGCGGCTCAGCGGCGGCCGCCGGGGCGGGTGGTGGCGTGTCCGCCTTGGCCTTGGCGT
>CALZJC010000339.1 GCA_945787525.1 Thermoanaerobaculia bacterium
GCGCCGTCCCGCGAAGATCTCCAGGCTCCACCCCGGCTCGTTGCCCACCGCCCGGAAATCCGCGCCGTCGAGCTTGGACTTCTCCCAGACGGCTCGTCGCCGGTCGTTGCGGCACGACCGCAGGTCGCCGCCGGCCTCGCGGAGCCGGGCGTGTTCGCCCTTGATCGAGAGCGAGAATGAGCCGTCGGAGAACTCCGCCTCCCCATCGCCGGCCGCGGCGGGCAGACGGATCGTGCCCGCGGGGCGGAAGACCCAGGCCTCGTCCCCGGTCACCCGCACCACGACCTGCGAGCGATCGTCGCAGACGAAGACGTACGTCGCGGCGGCCGGCGCCTCGGTCCCGCAGCCGGCGCCGAAGACGCCGGCGGCGCAGACCAGGCCCAGCACGAAGACGGCCTCCGCCTGGCGCCGGCTCACGACGCCTCGCCCGTGGCCGGCAGCTCCCTCTCCTCGAGATCCATGTGACTCATCTCGGAGATGCCCGACAGGATCCGATCCACCTCACCGGGCTGGAACCGCAAGCTTTCCGCGTGACGGAGGAGCGCTTCCGCCGAGCCGGCCTCCGGGCGAGACGAGGCGTGCTTCGCCTTCAGGAAGTCTGCGAGCTCCGTCACCTGGCGCAGTTGGGCGTCGGGCATGTCCCGCCGAGCGACCGCCTGCGCTGAGCGCGGAGGGCGGCGGATCACTCGTGAACCTGGATCGAGCCGAGGAGCTTCTCCTGCGCGGCCCGGGCGTCCGGGGTGTCCTTGCTGAGCATCGAGTTGACGACGTAGATGTGGGTGTCGACGATCAGGAAGACGGCGAGACCGGCGTAGCCTGGATGGTTCTCGTCCTCGAAGTCGACGGCCTCGTAGCGCATGACGATCGCCGCGTCGGCACCTCCGATCTCCAGCGGCTCGGAAGAGATCTCCTTGCCGAAGGCCTTGTGGAGCACGATGCCCTTGGCGTTGGAGAAGATCAGCTTCGGGCCGGCGAAGGACATCGCCAGGCGGGGGAGCTTGGTTTCGCTGATCGTCAGCATGACGCTCTCGTCCTGATGCTCGGCGACCCGGGTCACGACCTTGCCCCCGGGCGTCTTGTCGACCAGCTCGCGGACCTCCTCGGCGCGGTTCGGGAACAGCACCGAGGCTCTACCATCGCCGCTTTCGATGCGGTACCAGTCTTCCGCCGGGGCCGCGGCCGACGCGAAGCCGAGAAGGGCCGCGACCGCGAGCAGCCGGAGGGCCGGCAGGTGGAGGCTGGGGAGGCTGGGGAGGCTGGAGGCAGCTGCGGTCCGCGGGTCGTGGGTGTTACGCACTTCGTCGACTCCTTTCGGGCGAGGGATCGGGATACGCAGCCTCGGACCCTACCCGCGAGGCGCTGCGCCCGACCATGATACCAAAGCCCACCTACCAACCTAGCTTCCCAACGGCCGACCCCGCACCGACGCCTTCAGCGCCTCCTGCTCGGCGACCAGCCGGTAGGCGGCCCAGTACTTGTAGATGTTGCTCACGTACCGCACCGGCTCGCTGCCGACCTTCTCGGCGGCGACGATCTCGACGTTGCGGAACCAGACGTTCGGATCGAGGCCGCGCTCCGCGGCCTGGCGCCGCAGCCGGGCGATGCGGTTGGGGCCGGCGTTGTAGGAGGCGAAGGCGAGGAGCGTCTTGTTCAGCTCGTCCATGCCCTCGTCGTCGAAATACTGATCGAGGATGAAGCGCATGTACTTGATGCCGGCGTGGACGTTCGGCTCCGCCCGCTCGAAGTCGGCGATGCCCACGGACTTGGCCGTCGAAGGGAGGAGCTGCATGATGCCGACCGCCCCAGCCCGGCTGCGGACGCTCTGGTCGAGGCCGGACTCCTGGTACCCCTGGGCCATGATCATCAGGTGGTCGAGCCCGTATTCGGGCGCGTACTTCTCGAACAGGCCGACGGTTTGCCGGTAGCGCTTCATGGCCTCGTCGCTCACCGCGTTCTTCACCCATCGGGTGTCCTTCAGGTACCGCCGGGTGATGACGTTGAAGAGCAGCGAGCCCTGCTTGTGGCGGGCGACGAAGCGGTTGACCACCGCGGCCAGCTCGGGGCTGCCCTTGCGGAAGGCCCAGGCGATCTCGCCGCCGCTGCGCACCGGGAAGTCGCGGTGGAGGGTGATGTTCTCGAAGACCTGGGCCCACAGCTCGGCCTTGTGCTGATCGACGACGACCATCGGGATCAGGCCGGCGTCGACCATCTCCAGGAGGTCCTCGTCTTCGAGGAACTCCTCCGCCGGGCGCAGCCGGGTCGGCGCCAGGCCGGACCGCTCGAGGGCGGCGTTGAGCGACTCCAGGCTCTCGCGGTAGCTCGACGAGAGGCGGACGTAGACCTCGCGGCCCGCGACGTCCTCATGTTCAACGAGGGGCGGCGCCGTGGGACCAGTGACCAGGATCTCCCGGACGTCGGTGGCGAAGGGGACCGAGAAGTCGACCAGCTGACGGCGCTCGTCGGTGATGGTGAGGTTGCCGGCGGCGACGTCGCCCTTGCCCTCGGCCAGCGCCGGCAGCAACCGGTCCCGGCGCGTCGGGACGATCACCACGTGCACCTTGAGGCGCCCCGTTCCGAGCTCCTCGTTCACCTGCTTCTCGAAGAGCTTCATCGACTCGTAGGTGATGCCGTGCTGGGCGCCGCGGTCGAAGAAGTAGAAGCTCTGGCTATAGGGGACCAGGGCCCGGATCACCCGCCGCTCGGCCATGCCGCCGAAGTCGCCGGTCCACACGCGGTCGAGCCCCATCTCCGCCGCGGCCTCGCTGCCGTGGACCAGGAGATCCTCGGCGGGCGCCTCCAACCCGGTCTCCTTCTCGGGCCCGGCGCAGGCGGCCGCCAGGACCAGGGCCGTCCAGCCGGCCAGGATGCACCGCGAAACCCTCCGGGCCTGGTTGCCGGTGTCCACCACCGAATGGACGGCCTCGGAGAACATCGCCGAGCTGCGGGTCGCGAAAGCGGTGACGAACTTCGTCACCGCGATCAGCGCGTTGCCGATCAGCGCGGCGCAGATGACCTTCTTGGAGCCGGCGGCCACGGTCCTCGACCTCTTCTTCAACCCCTGGAGCGCTCGGCGCGCTCCCCCGCCACGGCAAGGTCGCGACCGTGCACCGTGAGCGCCCAGATCACCGTCACCGACATCGCGATGTGCAGCACCGCCCAGAGCGGGAAATACGGCAGCCAGACAAAGGCGACGATGGCGCCGATCACAGCGAGGATCACCCCGAGAGTGCGGGCCCACGCCGCGCCGCGAAAGATGCCGACGCCGGCGGCCACCAGGACCACCCCCAGGAGCATGTGGATGACGCCCCACGTCGGGGCGGTCATCTTGAAGGCCCAGTCCGGTCCGGAGACGAAGATCGAGCCGTCTCCGAAAAGCGCGACGAAGCCGACGATCAACCACCAGACGCCCGACATCAAGATCATGATCCCGGTGAAGATCGCCCAGCCCATGGCATATTCGTTCGGTTCTCTTTCCATTTCTCGTCCTCCTGTGGGTTGTGGGTCCGATTCATCGCATGAGCGGGATCTCTTTCGCCAGTCCGAAGCGCATGATCGCGTCCATCTTGTTCTCGACCTGCAGGAAGCGGACGGCCTTCTTGTCTCCCACGATCTTGCGAAACTTCTTGAAGTACTTCTTCCGCACGCTCAGACGGTCCTTCTCGATGGCGAAATAGTCCTTCGCCATCGACTTCGCCTGCTCGTCGGTCAGCGAGCCGAAGCCCCGCGCGTAGTCGCCGATCAGATCGACGAACCGGTCGTCGACCCGGGCAATGGCCGACTGGTACTCGCGGTACGCCGGCCAGAACTCGGCGCTCTCGGCCTCGCTGAGCTCGAGGCTGGCGGCGGCGACCGCCTGGCGGCCGGTCTCGGCCAGGGACCGGCCGAGCTCGATCGCGTCATCGACGTTCTGCGCCGCCGCGGCCGGCGCGATGGCGAGGATCAGGGCCAGGGCAAGAGGGATGTTCTTCCAAAGCACGGGGTTCTCCTTCTGGTAGGTGTTGGGCTCGAGGACGCGATGCGATCGCTCAGCCATGGTCTTCCGCTTTCTTGGCCGGGGAGCCGGCTCGCGTAAAGCAAGGGGGATCAGGGGGTCTCGCCGGCTTCTTCTTGCACCGCCCAGCCCCGTGCCTCGGCCTCCTTCCGGTACCGCGCCGAGGCCGTGCCGCGAAGCCAGAGCTCTCGCTTCGGCGCTCCCGACCGGGCCACGATCACTGCCAGATGGCTCTCCACGCCCTCCATCTCCGCGGTGAAGCTGATGTGGTCGACGGGCAGCAGATAGACCAGCCGGCCATCCGTGCTCACAGCGCCGGGAAGCCAGAGGTCTCCCACCAGGCGCTCGATCGGGTTCACGGTTCGGTGAAACGCGGCCAGCATCCTGGCACCATCGACGTAGAAGACGGCCTCTGCCTCGGACTCGGCGGTGGCCGCCCGCTCGATCATCAGGCCCCGGCCC
>CALZJC010000340.1 GCA_945787525.1 Thermoanaerobaculia bacterium
GAAGTCGGTCGAGCGCAAGCTCGTCGAGGCCGGCTTCAAGAGAGCGGGCCGACACTGGATTCACGACGAAGGCCGGGTCTTCCTCGAGTTTCCGGGTGAGGAGCTCGGCCCGGGAGAGGAGAGCGTGGACCTCGACGTCGCCGGCCGGAGACTACGCATACTGGCGCCTGAAGCCATCCTGGTCGATCGACTGGCCGCATGGGAGTTCTGGGGTTCGTCAACGGATGCCGTCAATGCCTTTCTCATCCTGCGAGCCGTCGGTGACGGGCTCGACTGGGACATGATCGAGGCTCTGGCCCGGAGGCGCGAGGCCGGGCGGGCGCTCGATCGCCTCCGCGCTTTCGCCCGACGCTTTCCCGACTCCAACCCCACCCAGAAAAAGCTGGTCGAATGGGCAGAGAGAGACGTCTCTTCGTAGCACCGAGCCCCAGTCGCGGCAGGGCGATCGGTCCTGAGACGACTCTCAGGAGGCGCAAGCCGCGCTCGTATCTCGAATGGAAGACCCTTCACCTGTGGGACATCTTGCCTGCGTATGAGGAGGATCCGCCCGGGTACCTCCTGCGCCGTCTTCGCGAAGAGGCCGGCTGCTCCCAGGAGATGCTCGCCGAACGGCTGGGCTGTTCGCAGCAAGCCGTGGCTCAGGCCGAGCGCTGGCGATCGAACCCGACGGTCCGGTTCGTCCGCGAGTGGGCAAGGGCACTGGATTCGGCTGCGGTGTTGGTCTTTCGGAAGAGCCGTCAGGCAAAGAAGGCTGACGGTGAAGATCGAGCGGCCGGATAGGCGAGGAAGCCCGGCGGTCTGTGGCGGTTCGCTGGGGTATTGTCATTCCGATGAGCGTCGACGCTCCGCCGCAAGCGGCAAAGGACCTGGCCGCGCATCTCCTCGGCCTCGTGCGCGTGGTCACGGAGGAGTTGCACCCGAGCCGTAAGCTCAAGCGGCTCACACTCGACAGCTCGCTCGACAAGGACCTGGGGTTGGACAGCCTGGGCCGGGCGGAGCTTCTGACGCGGCTGGAGAAGGCGTTCGACGTCGCCCTGCCCGACAGCCTGGTGGCCTCGGCCGAGACGCCGCGGGATCTGTTGCGCGCGGTGAGGAGCGCCGGCGAAGCGCCGGGCGCCACGGCGGCCGCCGAGCTCGAGCCCATGGCGGCGTCCCTCGACGAGGCGGAGGCGGCACCGCACGACGCCCGCACCCTGGTCGAGGTGCTCGAATGGCACGTCGAGCGCCACCCCGACCGGCGCCATGTCGCCTTCCTGCCCGGCGAGGGGCAGGTTGAGGAGCTGACCTATGGCGACCTCCACGAGCGCGCCAGTCGCATCGCCGCGGGCCTCGAGGCGGCGGGCCTGGAGCCGGGCCAGGCCGCCGGATTGATGCTGCCCAGCGGGCTCGACTACTTCGCCAGCTTCTTCGGTGTGCTGATCGCCGGCGCCGTGCCGGTGCCGCTCTACCCGCCATTCCGGCCCAGCCAGCTCGAAGACCACCTGCGGCGGCAGGCCGGCATCCTCAACACCGCCCAGGCGCGGGTGCTGATCGCCATGCCCGAGGTGATGCCACTGGCGCGGCTGATCAAGGCACAGATCCCGACCCTGGCCAAGGTAGCGACCGTCGAGGAGATGAACGCCACGACCACCGCAGCGCGACGACCGGTGCTCAAGCCGGAGGACGTGGCGTTTCTCCAGTTCACCTCGGGCAGCACCTCGGACCCCAAGGGGGTGATCCTCACCCACGCCAACCTGCTGGCCAACCTGCGCGCCATCGACGGCTCGATCGAGCTGGGACCGAAGGACACGGTGGTGAGCTGGCTGCCGCTCTACCACGACATGGGGCTGATCGGCGCCTGGATGGGTTCGCTCTACTTCGCCATGCAGCTGGTGCTGATGTCGCCGCTGGCCTTTCTCACCCGGCCGTCGCGCTGGCTCAAGGCGGTGCACAGGTACCGCGGCACGCTGTCGGCGGCGCCCAACTTCGCCTATGAGCTCTGTCTCAAGAAGATCGACGACAGCGAGATCGAAGGGCTGGATCTCTCCTCCTGGCGGGCATCGCTCAATGGCGCCGAGCCGGTGAGCCCGGAGACGATCCGCCGCTTCACCGAACGGTTCGAGCCGTACGGTTACAAGCCCGGCGCCATGCTGCCGGTCTACGGCCTGGCCGAGAACGCCCTAGCCGTCGCCTTCCCGCCCTGGGGGCGGGGACCGCGAATCGACGCGGTGAAGCGGCTCAGCCTGAGCGGCTCGGGTGAGGCCGAGCCGGCCGACGAGGGCGACGAGGACGCCCTGAAGTTCGTCGGCTGCGGCTATCCGCTGCCCGGCCACGAGGTCCGTATCGTCGATGCCACCGGCGCCGAGCTGGCCGAGCGCCGCGAAGGGCGCATCCAGTTCCGCGGCCCCTCCGCCACCAGCGGCTACTTCCGCAACCCCGAGGCCACCCGCAAGCTGTTCGACGGCGACTGGCTGGATTCAGGTGACCGGGGCTACTTCGCCGGAGGTGAGCTGTTCATCACCGGCCGGGCCAAGGACATGATCATCCGCGCCGGGCGCAACATCTATCCGCAGGAGCTGGAAGAGGCGGTGGGCAACCTGGAGGGCGTGCGCAAGGGCTGCGTGGCGGTCTTCGGCAGCACCGACGCGGCCACCGGCACCGAGCGGCTGGTGGTGCTGGCAGAGACCCGCGAGAGCGACGAGGCGAGGCGCGAACTACTGACCGACGAGATCCAGAACGTCACCGTCGACCTGGCCGGCACGCCCGCCGACGACGTGGTGCTGGTCAAACCGCAGACCGTGCCCAAGACCTCGAGCGGCAAGATCCGCCGCGCCGCCGGACGCGAGCTCTACGAGGGCCGCAAGCTGGGCGGCCGCGGGCCGGTCTGGTGGCAGGTTGCGCGGCTCGCCCTGTCGGGGGCGCGGCCGCAGCTCGAGCGCTCGGCCCGGGCCGCCGGCGAGGTCCTCTATGCCGGCCGCTTCTGGCTGATCGTCGGCCTGGCCACCCTGCCGGTGGCGGCCGGCGTGACCCTGCTGCCGAAGCTGGCCCGCCGGCGGCGCGTTGCGCGCGGCGCCGCCCGCCAACTCGCCAAGCTGACCTCGATGCCGATCCGCATCGACGGCCTCGACAACCTGCGCGGCCATGGGCCGCTGATCGTCACCGCCAACCACGCCAGCTATCTCGACGCCTTCGCCCTCACCGCGGCGCTGCCCACCGAGGGCGCCTTTCTCGCCAAGCGCGAGCTGAGCCAGAGCTTTCTGGCGCGACTGCTGCTGGAACGTCTGGGAACGCTCTTTGTCGAACGGTTCGACGCCGAGAAGAGCGTCGAGGATACGCAGCGGGCTCTGGCGACGATCCGCGGCGGCGAGTCGCTGCTCTTCTTCCCGGAGGGCACCTTCGACCGCGCCCCGGGGCTGCGCCCTTTCCGGATGGGCGCCTTCTACATCGCCGCCCAGGCCGGCGCGCCGGTGGTGCCGGTGGCGATCCGCGGCACGAGGTCGATGCTGCGCGGCGACGACTGGTTCCCGCGGCGCGGCGCGATCACCGTCACCGTGCGCCCGCCGATCGCCCCCGAGGGCTCCGACCTGGCGGCCGCGGTACGGCTGCGCGACAAGGTGCGCAAAGAGATCCTCGCCCACTGCGGCGAGCCCGACCTGGCGGGCTAGCTAGCAGTCTCGCCGCCGCACGGCCAGTTCCCCATCGGAGGGCGTAGCCGGAACGGTCGCCTCGAGAGCGGAGCATAACCCTCGCGAGCGGAGCGACGGGGCGACCTGGAGGCGAAGCCCGGGCCAAACGGGCTCGCTAGAAGAGGCGGGCGAGCCGCCGCCGTAGGTGCTCCTGGCCGCGATCGGTGAACCGTGCCAGCTCGGCCAGCATCGGGTCGGCGCCGGCGCCTTCCTCGAGCACCACGACGAACGGCTCGATCTGGCGGTGTGCGCCAACGGTCGACAGCTTCCAGTAGAGCAGCCCGGCGAGCATGTCGCCGCCCATCTCTTCGTGCACCCGGTGCAGGGTGGCGATCGCCGCGGCGCGCTCTGTCGTGTCGACGGGCTCGGTGCGCCAGTCGAAGAGCCGCTCACCCGCACCGGAACGCATCACCGAGAGCCGGTCCCCGCCCCACGGCCGCAGAGTCGCGTTGGCCCGGGCGACGTAGCCGATCTCGGTGAAGAGGACCTGCCGGTCCTCGAGACCGCGGCGCTGGCGGAAGCCGTCGATGCCGCCCAGCACCCGGCGCCAACCCGCCGCCAGCTGGCCCTCGAGGTCGCCGGCGGCGAGATCCGGCACCTCCCATCGACGCAGCGGGAAGTAGGCGTTGATGCCGATGAGGTCCAGGGCGTCCCAGAAGCCCACCGAGTCGTACTGGTCGAAGTTGGCGGCGTAGGTCAGCCGGCCGCCATACGCCCGGCGCGCCTCGGCCACCACGCGGCGCCAGTGCTCGTCGAGCAGGCGACGGCGCTCG